>JAYTIB010000731.1:0-3395 GCA_043732205.1 Schlesneria sp.
AATGGCGTTCCAGCACAAGATGTCGCGTTGGCTTTAGCCGACGCGGTACGACATCTTGCGTGGGTTGAAACCCACGCTACAAAGATTCACAAGCTCTGACGTCTGTTGTTCATGGTCGCAGCATCATGATTCCGAAGTCACCATTCAATCCACACCATCGCTGAGCCGCGTGACGGGTCACTGTTGCGAGCGCCGATATCGAAAGACCTTCACTCCGGGCCAGTCCGCGCGGAACGGAACGCCGAGCGTGCGGATGTATGACAGATAGACGAGGTCGCCGTGCAGCGACAGGCCCCAGGTGGCTTGCGTGTCCTCCACTTCGCCGATGCTGCCGACTTGGCGCGGGTGAGCCGGATCGGAGACGTTGACGGCGACAAGATCGCTGCAGCCGGCCGACATCAACACGGTTTTGGGCCTGGTTCATGTTGGGTAGCAGGTGGTGATCAGATTGGGGTGGGAAGAATGTCTGTTTCCGTGAAACTGAGTTGGGTTCCAAACCAAGTTCAGTTTCAGGGAGGAAACAGACGTGGACGATTCTCAATTACCAGTGGCGGGATTGCCAGCCAGCGCGAGTCGGGCCAACGCGAGTCCAGCCGCCGCGTGTCGGGCCGCCGCGTGTCGGGCCAAGGCGTTGGAGCCGGGGCGGCGGGGCGAGTTGGCGTTGGGGGTGTTGACGGGAAGTCGTTCGGCGGCTCAGGCGGCCCGGGACGAAGGGGTCAGTCGCAAGTTTGTCGGGGCGCAGGTGGAGCGTGCGCGGCAGGCGGTCCAGTAGGCCTTCGAGCCGGACTTTGACAACTCGCCGGACTCCGCCGACTCACCGCCCGGCGCGGACGAGCGGGTGTTGTTCTATCTCCCGGTCACCGGTCGTTTGATCCGGCGGCTGGTGCTGGGCTTGATTCTCGGTTGTCACAGTTCGTATCGCGTTGCGGTGGCGCTGTTGACGGAGGTGTTGGGGATCGCGATCTCGCTGGGGACGATTCACAACCTCGTGTGTGCGGCGGCGCGGTCGGCGCGGCGGATCAACCAGCGGGCCGATCTGTCGGGAGTCCGCATCGGGGCGCACGACGAGATCTTTCAGAACGGCCAGCCGGTGTTGGTGGGCTGCGATGTGGCGTCCACTTACTGCTACCTGCTGAGCCTGGAGGAGCATCGCGATGCCGACACCTGGGGGGTGCGGCTGCTGGAACTGGGCGACCTTTGTTTGGCGTCATGAAGACAGGGCTGGAATCCCGAGGCGACCATCGCGGACGGAGGCCGCGGGTTGCGGGCCGGTCAGCAGTTGGCGTCGCCGGGGTTGCCGTGTCGGGGCGATGTCTTTCACGCGATCCGTGAAGTCGGCCAAGTCGCGACGTACCTCGAGAACCGGGCCTACGGAACCATCACCGCCTGCGAACAGCAAGAGCGGCGCATGCGGCAAGCCAAGCGCAAGGGCCAGGGGAACAAACACTCGAAACGACTGGCCCAGCCGCGGCAGGAGGAGTCGCGCGCGGTGCGTCTGGCGGCGGACGTGTCGCTGTTGGTGAGTTGGCTGCGCGACGACGTGCTGTCCGTCTCCGGTCCCGAGGTCGCCACGCGACGCGACCTGTTCGACTTCCTCGTCGCGGAACTGGAACGACTCGCGCCGCGGTGCCCGCACCGGCTGACCCCCGTGATCCGCGCGCTGCGGAACCAGCGCGACGACCTGCTGGCGTTCGCCGGGGAACTGGACCGCTCGCTGACGGCCCTCGCGGAAGAACACCGCGTGCCGGTCGCGGTGGTGCGTGACGTCCTCGCGCTGCTCACGCCCCGCACGACCCCACAGTGGCAGGCCGAAGCCACGCTGCGCCGCCAACTGGGCGAACGCTTCCACGCGCTCCGCACCGCCGTCGCGGCCCTCGCCGACCACACGGTCCGGGCCAGTTCCGTCGTCGAAAACATCAACAGCCGCCTGCGGAATTTCTTCTTCCTCCGCCGCCATCTGAGCGGTGAATACCTGGACCTGGTCCGCTTCTACCTGAACCACCACCGGTTCCCGCGCAGCGGCCGCCCCGACCGCGTCGGCCGCAGCCCCCACGAGTTGCTCACCGGCCAGCCCCAGTCGCACTGGCTGGACCAACTGACCAACCCGCCCAGCCACGCCGCCTAACGATCCGTCGTTCAGCCACCCCCAACGTCTGCGCTACCGGTGCGCGCCTGCTACCCGAAAACGGCTCGATTTGAACCCGGCCGGATTCCCGACATGAACAAGCAGCAGACAGACGAGCCGACCTGCGTCGAAGGCGCATTCGAGTATATCGAAGCGAAGATTCGCCGCGATGCCGAGGGGACGACGTTTGGCGGCGACTTCGAGTGGCTGTGCCAGTGGTTCTTGGAAAATGCTCCCCGGTATCGAGGTCAGTTCGACAAGGTTTGGCTGTGGAAAGATTGGCCGGAGCGGTGGGGAACGGATGCGGGAATCGACATTGTCGCGCGCACGCGGACGGGGGAATTGTGGGCGATTCAGGCCAAGGCGGATCATCCCGACCGCGCGATCCCCAAGCGGGAGATCGACTCGTTCCTGTCCGAATCGAATCGTCCGCAGTTCGCCTATCGACTGCTCATGGCCACGACGGACGACATTGGACCCACGGCTCGCCGGACGCTGCACGGCCAAGAGAAACCGGTCGGCCTGATCCTGCGTGGTCATTTGCTGACGGAAGAAGTTCAGTGGCCGGTTCAGATTGGAGGAACCGCCGCGCGGCTGGATCGGTGGACGGCACGACCTCATCAAGCGGCTGCGATTGACGCCGTGGTCAACGGGTTTCGAGACCATGACCGAGGACGACTCATCATGGCCTGCGGCACGGGCAAGACGCTCACCGCGCTGTGGATCGCCGAGCGGTTGCAGAGTTCGCTCACGCTGGTGCTCGTCCCGTCGCTCTCGCTGGTGCAGCAGAACCTTGCCGAGTGGGGCCGACATTCAACGCAGGACTTCGACACGCTCGTCGTCTGTTCGGACGAGTCGGTCGTGCAACGCAACGAAGACACTGCGCTTCAATCGACGGCCGACCTCGGAGTGAAGGTCACAACTAAGCCTGCGGAAATTCAGCAGTTCCTCGACCAGCATCGGAAGCGACCGGCCGTCGTGTTCGCCACGTATCAATCGTCCGACCGCATCGCGACTGCTCAGGCCGGCACTACCAAAAAATTCGATCTGGTGATCTGTGACGAAGCTCACCGTCTGGCCGGACACGCCGAGGGCTTGTTCGCGACCGTGCTGGATGACAAGAAGATCAAGGCGTCCAAGCGGCTGTTCATGACCGCCACGCCGCGCTACTTCAAGGAACACGTCAAGCGGCGCGCGGCGGAACTGGAATTTGAACTCGTCTCGATGGACGACGCGCACGTCTTCGGCCCCGAGTTCCACGTCCTCACGT
>JAYTIB010000732.1:0-3394 GCA_043732205.1 Schlesneria sp.
TCCATGTTCATCGCCACGCGGCAGGCGCGGGTGACACACTTCGCCATCGACGACGTCTCCATCCTCTCCGGCGCGGGCAAAGGTGTGCGCGGCATCAAGCTGTCCGAGCCGAAAGACGAAGTCCTCGGCGCCGCGCAAATGGCCCGGCCCAGCGACTGTCTGCGCGTCAAAACCAGCGGCGACAAAGTGCTGGTCTTCGGCCAGATGAAGTACGAAGTGACGTCCCGTGGCGGCAAAGGGATCCGCGCCGCCCAGCGCAGCACATTCACCGAAATCCTGCACCCCGAGATCACGCTCATCGACTGGGCCGCGCTGGAGGCCGAGAAACAGCAGTGAAGGAAGCGGCGAGCATGCAACAGTTCCGTCATCCTGGCATTCAGCCCGCAGGGCGATCTGGTTTTCAGCCCGGAGGGCGGCAGATGGTAGCCCCAGGCGCGAGCCTGGGGTTGGGCACGATCGAAAGTTCTTAAGCCCGGAGGGCGACACAAATGAGCCACACGTTTACGAACCTCCTCTATCACGTGGTCTTCAGCACCAAAGAACGCCGACCCCTCATCGACGCCGACTTGAAACCGCGTCTGCACGGCTACCTCGGTGGCATCGCCACGGACATTGATTGCGTTCCCCTCCTGATTGGCGGCGTCGCCGATCATGTGCATCTGTTGCTCAAGATTCCCCCCAAGCTCGCCGTGTCCGAAGTCCTGCGGCTGCTCAAGTGCAACTCGTCAGGTTGGGTTCACAAGGAGTATCCGCAGCGAAGAGCCTTCAGTTGGCAGGAAGGCTACGGCGCGTTCACGGTGAGTTCCTCGAAAAGGCCGGATGTGGAAACGTACATCGCGAATCAGGAGGAACATCATCGTCAGCGCTCGTTCCAGGATGAATTTCTGTCCCTGTTGAAGAGGCACGAAGTGGAGTTTGATCCGACGACGATTTGGGATTGATGAATTGTGTCGCCCTCCGGGCTGAAGACATTTTCGATCACACCGAACCCCAGGCTCGCGCCTGGGGCTACCATCTGCCGCCCTCCGGGCTGAAGAGAAGCCACTCCCCTCCGGGCTGAAGAGAAACCACTTCCCTCCGGGCTGAAGAGAAACTGTCGTCCTTCGCGCTGAAGACGAATCTGGCAACACAACCAACGCGAACAACACAACCAAGGTCATCGCATGTCCAACGTCACTCCCACCGACTCCACCCGCTACACCGCGGCCGACATTGAGATCATGGAGGGTCTCGACGCCGTGCGGCGGCGGCCTTCGATGTACATCGGCGGCGTCGACTCGCGCGGGCTGCATCACCTGCTGTGGGAGATCGTCGACAATAGCGTCGACGAACACCTCGCGGGACACTGTTCCGAGATCATCGTCACGCTGCACAAGGATGGTTCGTCGTGTTCGGTCCAGGACAACGGCCGCGGCATCCCGGTCGACACGCACAAGAAGTCGAAGCAGTCGGCACTCGAAACCATCCTGACCACGCTCCATTCAGGCGGCAAGTTTTCGAGCCAGGCCTATGTGCGCAGCGGCGGTCTGCACGGTGTCGGTGCGTCCGTGGTGAACGCCCTGTCGATCGAAATGGAGGCCACGGTCCATCGCGACGGCTATGAATGGTCGCAGCGCTACAAACGCGGCAAGCCGACTACGCCCGTCAAACAGGTCCGGCCGTTTCGGGGCCGCGGCACGACGATCTTCTTCCGGCCCGATGAAGAGATCTTCTCGAAGACCGCCTTCCATTCCGACACGATCAAGCAGCACCTGGAAGACATCTCGTACATTCACGCGGGATTGAAGATCGTTTTCATCGACGACGCGCGCAAGGAGAAGAGCGAATACCTGCATCCGGATGGGATCGTCTCGTACCTCGACAAGATCCTGGCGGAAGGGCAGAAGAAGTCGACGCACGAGCAGACGTTTTCGATTTCGCGCGACGACGAGAAGATCAAGATCGAAGCGGTGCTCCGCTGGACCGAAGCGACCGACGAACAGGTTCGCAGCTACGTCAACGGCATCCGGACGCACGCCGGTGGGACGCACGAGTCCGGGTTCCGCTCGGCGATCGGCAAGGCGGTCCGCAATCACATGGAGGTCCATGACATCAAGGTCAAGGGGATCACGATCGAGAACAGCGACATCCGCGAAGGGGTGCTCGGCATCCTCTCGGTCTTTCTGTCGGAACCGATGTTCCAAGGCCAGACCAAGGAAAAGCTGAACAATCCCGAGATGACCGCGGCCGTGGAAAGTGTGATCCGACCGGCGCTGGAGACGTGGCTCAGCAGCAATCCGTCGATCGCGGATGCCGTGGTGGGACGGATCGTGCTGGCCGCGCGGGCGCGTCAGGCCAGCCGTGAAGCGGCCAGCGAAGTCCGTCGCAAGACACCGACCACCCGCCGCACCAGCCTGCCGGGCAAGCTGCTCGACTGCCGATCCACCGACCCCAAAGAGTCCGAGTTGTTCATCGTCGAAGGTCAGTCCGCCGGTGGCACCGCCGGCATGGGCCGCGACAGCCGCTATCAGGCGGTGCTGCCTCTGCGGGGAAAAGTGCTGAACACCGAAGCGCTGACGACGTCCAAAGTCATCGAGAACCAGGAGCTCAAGGATCTGATCGAAACCCTGGGGACAGGCATCGGCGGCGGCTTCGACATTCGCCGTCTGCGGTACGACCGCGTGATCCTGATGATGGATGCCGACAGCGACGGCTACCACATCAGCACGCTGCTGCTGACCTTCTTCTTCCGGCACATGCGCGACCTGATCACCAGCCAGAAACTGTACCTGGCCCAACCGCCGCTCTACCGCATCCAAGTCGGCGCTCAAACGGTCTACGCGCAGGACGACGCCGAGAAGGAAGAAGTGCTGGCCTCCCTCCCGGCCAACCGCAAACCCGAAATCTTCCGCTTCAAGGGCCTGGGCGAAATGAACGCGCAGCAACTGAAGGAAACCACGCTGGACCCGAAGTCTCGCACACTGCTGTCCGTCAGCCTGGACAGCCTCGTCGAGGCCGACCAGACGTTCTCGCAGTTACTCGGCAAGGACGCCAGCGAACGCTACCGAATCATCATGAACGAGGCCAACCTCGTGGACGATCTGGATCTGTGATGCGAGTTGATGACAAGAACACAGTGTGGCACGCCCTGAGTCTTCGAAGGGCGTGGGATCGTCGGTCAATGTTCGTTTCCACGCCCTTCGAAGACTCAGGGCGTGCCACACTCATCGCGGTTCGTGTTGGTCGTGCCACCCCGCCGCTGAACGACGCTGGTACTGCGCTGCCGGAGAAACTCGACGCAGACGTTCGTATCGAGGAGGTAGACGCTCATAGGGACAGCCGCTGTTCGTAGTCGAGGTCGGCGATCTCAGGAAAGTCTCCCAGCCAGGCTCCCGCTGTGGACTCGATGAATCCC
>JAYTIB010000733.1:0-8857 GCA_043732205.1 Schlesneria sp.
CTTGTCTTCATCGTCCTGCCCCCATTGTTCTGCCACTTCCCAGCAAAGTTGTGAACTCGATGTCGTGATGATTCAGGTTGATCCACTGGATGCAGGCCAGTTGTGTGTGGCCGAGGACTCGCAGCAAGTGGTCTCGCATCCGCGGTTGGCCATCGGTCAGGGCCGTGAAGGCCAACGCGGTGTCATCACACAGCAGACACACTTCGTCGAATCCGAGCGATTGGTCGCCATCAAAAATGGGAATCTTTCGCAGGGCGACTTCGGGACCGCCCAGAAAGTGAATGATCGCCTCGCGATACATGGCCACTTGCAGGAACGCACCCCAGTCCACGAGCAGCCTCGTGACCGTCTCTCGCAGCCATCGGCTCGGTTCGTTGCTCGGTCTCCAGTCGGCATCGTGAATCCTGAACCGTCGGCGTTCCGCGAGGTCCAGGGTAGTGGACACAAACTGATGCTCGACTCGTTCCGGTCGTAGATTCAGCAGCAGACCGTTTGGCATTCCAGTCAGCATCAAATACTGAAGCGCCTGCGCAAAATGAGCCTTCGTCAGCGACTCGACAGTCTTGGCCTCGACCATCAGGCCGAATGCGAACAGCAAATCCATGAAGTACTTTTTCTCAAATCCCTCGAAGCGAACCGTAATCTGCACCTCGTGCCGCGCTGGCACAATCCCCGCTGCCGCGCACCGCAGTGCGATCACTCGCTTGTAGATGGACTCATCCAGCAAACGCCCGAACTCGTTGTGAACGTCGAACACGATCCCCAAAACGCGATGGGCCAGCGAGTGGAATTCATCGCGATCGAAGATACGGATTTCAGAGTCCGCTTCGATGGGCATGGTTCACTCATTAAAGATTTGGCAGAACAATGGGGGCAGGACGATGGGAAGACAAATTAAAAGAGATTTTTCTCAAAAGAAAAGTCTTCATCGTTCTGCCCACATCGTTCTGCCAAGTCTTACCCGAGTGTCGGAGCGTGGGTGACTGTGGTGGCTCAATTGGAAATTGTCGCTCGCCCACGCCACCGCGATTTCTCGGTTCCACCATTCGAACCGCGCACTGCCCCTACAAAAGAGTCCGGTCCGATTTTACAATCGCCGCTCCCGCCGAGTTCTTCCCGCCTTGAGGATCACCGCACGATGTCGACCAACCTTCGTTGCCTGCTGGCTGCCTGCTCAATCCTGTTCCTGGCTGATGCGGCATCGGCACAGGACGCGGAGGGGCCGATCCGTCCCAAGGCGGTTGTGAACTTTTCATTCGATGAAGAGGCCGGCCCTGCGAAGGACTCGGCCACCGTGGGGCAGACGCCGGACGAAGGCAAGTTCGTCAACGATCCGGTGCGGGTCTCCAGCCCGTTCTGGAATCAAACCGGCAAAAAGGCCGTGCAGTTGGATGCCGCGCGGCAGCAGTTCATCGAGATCCCCGACAGCGCCGACGTCGATGCCCCGAGCGCCGTTTCGTTCGGGCTGCTCGTGGTCAACCTGACGGAACCGGCCGACGCCACGTATCACGGGTTGGTCGCGAAACGCGGCGTCGACAATGGAAAGACGTCGACGAACTACGGCATCAACTTTCAGATGCAGGCCGACAACTTTCAGGTCTACATCCACGACGGGACCAACTACAAGGTCGTGACGTACAGCGCCAAAGAAGCGTTGCCGTACCGCAAGCTGGTCTACGTCACCGCCACGTTCGAAGTCGCCGATGCGCCGAAGCAGGATGACGACACGGACGTCGACGATCTGAAGATCATGCTCTTCGTGAACGGCGAACCGCTGACACCCAAGACGTCGCCCACCGGATACATCGACGGCAAAGAAGGCTGGATCAAGGACATCGCGGTGGCCGGGCTGCTCAACAACCTTTCCGTCACGATCGGACGCAGCGAGACTCCCGCTGGAGAACACCTGAGTTGCGTCGTCGATGAATTCTCGCTGTTTCAAACCGCACTCAATGCCGCTCAGGCGAAAAAACTGTTTCAGGAGGTCGCGGGCGCCAACGTCATGGATCTGATCGCCCAGGACAAGCCGACTCCGACGGTCGTTCCCGTGATCGGCAGTCTCTCTCAGCCCGGTCTGCAAATCGGGCAAACATCGCAGTTGATCGTGAACGGCAGCGACCTCGGCCCGAATCCAGCCGCCGTGTTTCCAATTGCCGGAGTGACATTCGCGGTCGCGGACGGCTCGGCTCCCAATCGGCTGGTGCTCAACGTGACCATTCCGCCCGAGACACCTGCCGGCATCTATCCGCTGTGGGTCCGGTCGCAGGCGGGGATCAGCAAGTCGGTCGCGCTCGCCGTCGACCGCCTGCCCCAGATCGCGATCGCCGCAGCGACAGCCGACAAACCCGCGACGCTGCCGGCCGCCTTTTACGGATCGTTGTCGGGAGGCCAGCAGCCGCGAGTCTACTTCACCGGAACGAAGGGGCAGCGGGTTGTCGCGGATGTTGAATTGAAACGACTCGGAGCCGCCGCCAATCCCGTCGTCGAAATCAAATCGCCGGAAGGGACGCCGCTCGAAATCGGCTGGGGGCACAGTTCATTGAGAGGTGACGCCCGCGCTGAACGCACCCTGCCCAAGGACGGCATCTACTCGGTCGAGTTGCACGACCTGACGTTCAACGCACCGGGCCAAAGCGCATTCCGCCTGAAGGTCGGTGATTTGAAGCTTGTCGATGGCGTGCTTCCCGCCGCGATGGTTCCCGGTCAGGTGGATGTTCAACCGATCGGCAGCGGGTTCGCGACCGGTGCCCGGTTGACCGGCCTGTTCGCGCAGCCCACCGAGAGCCGCCACGGACTGCTGACCCTGCCGGTCGAATCGGGTGTCGCCAGCGTGCTGCCCAGCCTGCTCGTCAGCCGCGGCACTGAAGTCGTCGAAGCAGCCCGCGCGGCCGACGGGGTGCCACAGACGGTCGATGCGACGTTCGCGGCAGCGCCCGTCAAGCCTGTCGCGATCAGTGGTGTGGTGTCGGCGAAGGGTGAGCAGGATCGATACCTGCTGAATGTCACACCCGGCAAGCCGCTGAGATTCACGTTGCAAGCGGATTCGCTCGGCTCGACACTCGAAGGAGAACTGCGGGTGCTCGGCCATCCGCAGGGGAACCCGCTCGCCATGAGCAGCGACCAACCGGCCATCGGCGATCTGACGCTCGACTACGCCGTGCCGGCGGGCGTCTCGCAGATTCAAGTTCAGGTCACCGACCTGTTCAGTCGCGGCGGGGCCCGCAACTTCTATCGGTTGGTGATCGAGCCCGCCGGACAGCCGACGTTCTCGTTGATGCTGAACACTTCCACCGTCAATTTGCCGGACGATGGATCGGCCATGATCGAGATGCAGGTGGCCCGCGCGGGATACGCCGGACCGATCAGGCTGAGCATCGCGGGAGACAACTCGGTGATCGTGTCGCCGAACGAAATCGCCGCCAACATGCAGGGCAAAGTTCTGCTGCGATTGGTCCGGTCCGCCAAGCCCGCCGAAGGGACCGCCCCGCTGCTCCGCATCGTCGGCGAGTCCGTGGGTGTCGAGTCTCCGATCAAGAGCACCGCGCGGTTGCTGACGGGAGTTGTCGCACCCACATTTTTCGACACGATGGCAATCGGCACGACCGCCTCGTCGGGCCTGTCCATCGAATTGCAACAGCTTCCCACCGTCCTGTTCCGCGGTGTGTCGCCCGACCTGCCGCTCGTGGTGAAACGCCTCGGCGGCCAGCCCTCCGCCACGCTCCCGGTGAAGCTGACATTGGAATCGACCGAACCGGTTCGCAAGCGTGACCCCGCCAAGCCCGATGCCGGCAATTTCCCGGTCGTCGCCGCATCACCCAAGATGGTCCTGCCGGGGACACCCGAGCCATCGACGGTCAAACTGGTCGTGCCGCTGGAAGTCGCCGAGCCGGTGATCGACTTCGTGGTGAAGGCCGAGGCGACGCCGCACGCGTATTCGGACCGAGTCCTCGCGACCGCCTATTCGCAACCGTTCCGGGCCGAGATCAAGAACGCCGTCGCGCCGAAGGTCGATGACGCGACGCTGGCCGTCGTCGGCGAAGCCGATCACAAGATCACCGGCCTGATCCAACGCACGCCCGGCTTCACCGGCCCGGTCGAAGTCACGTTGACCGGCCTACCCGCCGGTTACACGGTCCAGCCCGCCACCGTCGCGGGCGATCAGGACAAGTTCGAGTTCCTCGTGAAGGCCCCCAAAGTCGCCGCCGACACGCCGGTTCCCAACGTCAAACTGCGCGTCACGTCGTCCGGCAGCCTGCTCGTCGCCGAGATGCCCGTCAACGTGAAGGTTGTTCCGGCGAAGTGAGTCGCTGGTTCAACCAGTCGACTTCCGCCGGAGCGAGTGGCGGCACGCACGGCTGGCGATAGTCGATATCGCTGGCGTAGCGCGAGCGGGCGTAAATGGCGTCGATCAGCGGTTGCAGCGACAGCGTGACATCCGGGTCGGGCTGGGCGAGCGGCACGGGGATCGTCGGCAGCGGCGCGGTGAACGACGCTCGCCAGACCTTGCAGTTCGGCGCCGATTCGCGGCGGCTGACAAGCAACGCGTACGGGCTGTTTGGCCACGGCGTACACATCGGCAGTCGCCCGCCGCCGCGCAACAGGTCGATCTCGATCAGGTTGGCCTGTCCGCTCAGGTGGGCCACTCGCTTGCGTTGATAAAGTTTCCACCCCCTGGTCCCGCGCCGCTTGTTCGAGGGGGACAGGACTTCGATCGTGGTGACCAGCGGGCGCTCGGGGTCGAGCGAACGGATTTCCACGAACGGCTCGTGGAACTCGGCTTGCTCCAACGCGACCATTGACACCGATTCCTCCTCAATGGCCGTGAGCGGTTGCTCCAACACGGCCACGTTTGAGTCGCTGTCTTCCAGAGAATGACCGAGTGACAGCGAGATGCTGACATCGCCTTGCATCTGGCTCCGTTCGGTTGCCAGTGTCTCCGGCCGCATTTGGGAGATGTAGGCGCGTTCGCCCTGACGCACGACATAGTGTCCGGGCACGACTTCGGCGAGAGCCGTTTTGATTTCGCCCATCAGACTGAAGTGGAAGTCGTCCCACAACCGGCACGCTTCGATGTAGGGGTCCATTCCGGGAAACGGTGAGGTCATGGTCGGTCTCCAATGTTGACGCGGTGGTCGCGTCCAGCCTATCGCGCACCGGCGGGTCGGGCGAGAGCCGCTGTCGCGTCGTCGCCCGAATTGCCGCGGCATTCGCCCTCATCGACTCAAGTGGAAAGCGGAATGAGCCGCTGCCTGACCCACGCCAATCGTTGCTCGTCCAGCGGCGGCTCAACCGCGCGGTCGTATTTCAGCGCGTAGTCGTATCCCGCGCGGTCGTAGGTGGTGGTGAAGACGCATTGCAGGTCGAGCCACACGTCCGGGTCGCCGTCGGCCAGCGGGATCGGAATGCGCGGCAGCGGGCGTTCCAGCGTCCACGAGTAAACCTCGGCCTGCGGCCGGCGTTCCTTCCGTGAGACAAACGCAAAGTAGTCTCCCGCCGGATGCGGTTCGACGGTCGGCAGGCGTTCGCCGCCGCGCAGCAGGTCGAGTTCCACGAGATGCGCGCGGCTGCGGAGAAGTGCGTTGCGCTTGACGAGATATTCGGGCCGCCCGTCGCGCGGCGACTTGTTCGTGGGAGACAGCAGTTCAATCACCGTCACGGTTTCGTCGTTGTCGCGCCGTCGAATGACGAGATACGGAATCTCGAGCGGCTCGGTCATCGGGAGCGTGACGACTTTCGGCTCGGTGGCCACGGCCACTCCGCCGCTGACCGAGTCCATCCAGCCTTCCCCGTGCTGGATGGAGACATCCGGGATGACGATGCGGAACGGCGTACCATCCTCGCGAGCCAGATAGACGTCTTCCTCGACAAATGCGACGTAGCGCGGGCGAATCTGCGGCATCAATGCAGTCCGCACGTTTTCGATAATTGACGAGTGGAAGTCGCGCCAGCATTGGCTCTCGATGAACGGGTCCATTCCGGGAAACGGCGACGGCATGAGTATTCTCCGCATCAAGAGGCTGGGCGATCCGTCACCACTGTAGCCGACTTCACCGGTTGATCCGAGTCCGACTTGGGCTGGCGGCTGTAGGAGTCCACCATGTTCCAGATCAGCGCGACGGTCATGCCACCGTAGGCCACCGCGCACAGGACCAACCCCGCTCGACGCCACAATGGCGGACGAAGCTCGGGCGGCAGGAAACGGGTGTTGACTCGCAGAATCTGCACGGCGGCGATCGCCATGATCGGGTTGGCCACGATGCCGAGAATCTTGAACAGATCGAGCACGCTGCCCAGATGAACCGAGAACACGGCCCAGAGGGTCAGGAAGAACAACAGCGTCGCGTAGAGCGTGCCGATCGAGCGACGCCGGATCTTGGGAAACGCCGCCCAGCAGATGTCGCTGATCGTCCGAATCAACACGTCGGTGTTGCCCAGATGCGTCGAGAACAGAATCCAGAAGCCGTTCACCAGCGCCAGAATCCAAAAGCCCTGCCACAGACGCTCCGCCATGTACTGAGCCTGGTACGCGCCGGAAGCATAGCCATCGAGCTGCACGCCGGGTGGGATGATGGCGACCGCGATGTTCACGTTGAGAAACATCCCCAAGAAACACCCGACTCCCCACAAGGCGGTCTGATCGAGCATGGCATACTGCCACCAGGTGCGCCAGCGCCGCAGATTGTCACCCGTGATCGGAAACGTGACCCCCACGGGCTTCAAGCCTTCCTCTGTTCCCGCCAACACGCTGCTGATTCCACCCATGTGAGCACCCATGCCGAATCCCTTGTCGCGGAACCAATTCGAAATGGCGAGGTTCCCCAACCCGCCCGAACCGGCCGTCGCGGCGAACAGGGCGAGCAGCACGATGTCCATGTTCTTCGGAAGTGCGTGCGGAATCAGGAAGCCCTTGGTGGTCGCGATCCAATCGTCAAGAGGCACAAACAGCACATTGACCACGATCAGGAACGTGAAGATGAAGAGGATCATCGCCCACGAGAGTCGTTCCAGCACACGCTCGATCGATTTCCCGGACATCAGCAGTGCGACCGCGAACAGAATGACACCGACCGCGATCGCACCGAGCATGACCGAGTCGGGCTGCCCCGGCAGACGACCAAAGAACGCGGCGAACAACACGACCCCACAGCCGGCGGCCAGCGCGGGGGTCGCCAGTTGAGCGACCCCGATCAAAATGTAAAACCACGCCCAGAAGCGCGATCCCGGTGCGAGCCGCATGAAGCCCGTGAAGATCGGCTCGCCGGTGTACATCGTGTAACGCACGGCTTCGAGATTGAAGATCGTCTGCAGCATGATGCCCAGCGTCGCCACCCACAGAATCTCGCGACCATACTTGATCGCCGTCAGCGGCCCGACGATCCACTCGCCCCCGCCAATCGCCGCCGCCAGCAGGATCGCTCCCGGCCCGATGGTCCTGAAGGTGTTGGCCAGACTGAACGGCAACGGCTCGGGCAGATCGGCCCGCTCCCAATTGGGAAGACAACCGTGGTCGACAATCGTTTCGGAAAAGGAAGAAGTCGCGGCGAGTTGATTCGAGTCGGTTGGCTGATTGTCGCGTGGCTGGTTCAAGTCGTGTGGCTGGTTCAAGAGGAGCGGCTTTCTCTTGTCCCCTCGCCCCAGCTTTGTGGGGAGAGGGTTAGGGTGAGGGGGCTTTACGAACAAACAAAAATGGACGCCGCATTGAAGAGCGCCCAGTCCAAAATGGAAAGCCATCGAAGCCGCTGGCAGAACGATGGGTGGCAGAATGATGAAAGAGATGGCTGCTTGCTTATCATCATTCTGCCACCCATCGTTCTGCCAAACTCATGTCCCTCCGCAGACGGCGTGCATCAACCCGCGCATGTAGCCGTAAGCAAATAAGCGACCGAGCATCGTGTAGCCCGGCTCGCCGTCGTCCTCCCCGCAGAGTTGCGGCACATGATCGGGCCGCATCGGGCCAGAGAAACCGATCTCGCGGTAGGCCCGCATCGCGGCGGCCATGTCGGTCGGGCCGTTGTCGTGGAATGTCTCGACGAAGTTGTCGCGAGTCCCCCGCACGTCGCGGAAGTGAACGTACTGGATATGCCGGCCCAAACGACGGATCGACGAGGGGATATCGACTCCCATCGCGGCGAATGTCCCCTGACAGAAGCAGATGGCGTTCGAGGGACTCGGGACGAGATCGACCAGCCGCTCGAAGTTCTCGACCGAATTCATGATCCGCGCCTTGCCGAGCAACTGCTCCAGCGGCGGATCATCCGGATGCATGCACATCGTCACGCCCGCCGCCTCAGCGACTGGAACGAGTTCGCGCAGGAACCGTTCGAGGTTTCGCCACAATTCGTCGGCGCTGATGACTGAATCATCCCGCCACCGGGCTTGCCCCGGTGGCTCGACGGCTTCTGCACTACTCGTTTCGAGGTCGCTCGATGTTGGAAGGATTGGAGGAAGTAGTGCAGAAGCCGTTGAACCACCGAGGCAAGCTCGGTGGCGTTGTGCGGCGTCTTGTTGGTTCAGCGACATCGCCCGTTCGACTTCGGCAAGGTTGAACGCCGTCACCTTCGCACCGCCTCGTTCGCGCACGTCGAGCTTCGTCCTCACCCAATCCGAACCGGCCATGAAGTTGTAGCAAAGGATCGTCACCCCCGCCCGACCCATGTTTTCGAGCAGCGTCTTCATCGCCGCCAACTCGGTCCCGTCGTCGCGTCCGAGCTTGAGGTTCTCGATCGGCAGATAGCCTTCAATCGTGGCGAGCCGCATCCCGAACGACTCGATCCGCTCGCGCATCCGCAGCAGTTCGTCGAGTCCCGTGCCGGAAAACCGCCCGACCACATCGGTCACGCCACACTGAGCCGCCAGC
>JAYTIB010000734.1:0-8853 GCA_043732205.1 Schlesneria sp.
CAGGAGACAGGATCATGAGGACTGGCGCTTCAACGATTGTCGTAGCATGGACGCCTCGTCCGTGCGGCCCAATTCGACAGATGGTCACGTCTTGCCGCACGGACGAGGCGTCCATGCTACGGTTGGCATTCACCACATCACGACAGTTATTCATGCGCTGCCCGTCAGCCGCCGCTGACGGGGGGAAAGCAGGCGACTTCGTCCGTTGACGAGACCGACGTTGAATCCGCGGCGTAGTCATTGTTGACCGCCACCAACAACCGCGGCAACAGCGGCTCAAGCGCGGGATGCAATTCGCCCAGCCGCTGTTTCAGGCTCGCCACTGTCTGACCATCCGACCACGGAATCTGGATCACGGGACTCCCCGCAAGATCGCGGGCTTTCGCGAACAACTTGACGCTCAGCATCACCACCTCAACAGGCATCTCTCGTCACTTTTGCACTTTGCACTGATCACTTCTCACTTTGCACTGTTCAGGACTCAGACCAACCGGTACTCAACTTACGGGCTGTGCAGGATCAAGTTCCGAGAGATCTGAAAATAACCCGAAGCGTGAGTAGTGAAGTTTCGCTGTTTTGGATTTACGCCCCAACGGGGCAGTCCTAAGTTAGCCCAGGGCAAGCGACCATCGGGAGCGCCGCCCTGGGTGGCAACCGTCACAGAGTTTGGAGCCCTGAAGGGGCGGCCCTATGTTCTTCGAAAGAATAGTGCCGCCCCTTCAGGGCTTGGTATTCCCAACAATCCGCCAACCCAGGGCGTTGCCCTGGGCTGGCATAACACCGCCCCTTCGGGGCTGAAATCCCAGCGTCAGCCGACCATCCGCAGCCACCTGGCCGCGGGATCCTGCTTGTAGAAGGCCCGCAGCACATCGTACAGGCTGGGATGCAACTTCTGCATCTCGACCGGCTGCTCGAAGAATGTTTCCGTCGCCACCGCGAAAAATTCGGCTTCGTTGGTGGAACCGTACCAGTCCAGCAGCGTGCGACGACCGTGTTCGGCGTGGCGGACCAGGCGGCGGTATTCGATGCGCGTCACGTCCAGCCACGTGCGGAATTGCTCTTCTGTGTCGAGCAGTGGAATTCCATCCGCGTCGGCATCGGCCATGTCGAGCAGATGGGCGAACTCGTGCAGAATGACATTGCGACCGTCCGGCTCGTCACGGCACTGACGGACGACATCCCGCCACGACAACAGCACGGGCCCGTTTCGCCACGCCTCCCCCAGCCGCTCCTCTTGGGAATGCAGTTCCAGTCCCGAGGACTCCCGTTGCACTCGTGTGGCGACGTAGATTTCCGGCTGCAGAATCACTGAAATCAGACGGTCGAAGGGCGGTGCGTCGAAGCCCAGCCCCAGCAGCGACGCATGCACCGCGACGGTGACTCGCATCTCGTCCGTCAGCACCAGTCCGAGCGACACTTCGATCGACTTCTCTTCCAGAAACCAGCGCACATCCCGCAGCAACCGGACTCGTTCAGCCTGATCCAACGTCGCGAAGTGCCGGCAATTGCCGTGAATGATCTGCAACCATTCATCGGGAAACTGTTCCTCCGCCAACCTGCGCCGCCTGCGATCACGCCACCACTTGAACATGAACCAAGTCTCTCCGCATGAGTGATTGTCGGACGATCCAAGGGGTCAGGGGCGCTGCGGACCGGGGATCCGGCGGAAACGCAACCACCAACCGAATCAAGGCCAAGTGTCAGTCAAAGGTTGTCATGCGCTGCGTGCCGCAGAGATCGGGGTGACAATGCCATTCGTGGGCGATGTTCTGCATCAGCACGGCGCAGTCGAATTCAATCGATCCCTTTGGAAAGTTCTGTTCGTTGTCAAAGAAGCTCGACTGAACCTCATCGACATCCAACGGCTGCAGCAACCAGTTCCGGCAGCGCAGTTCCATCCCTTGGAACCGTCGGACATCGGCGCAGTCCGAGTAACCCAGCGACCCCGTCTCGAAAAACGACGAGGCTTCCTCCATCGATTGGAACAGCGATGTGGAGGTCAGTTGCTGCGCCCGGTGACAACGGACGGACAGGGACGTGTCGCCGTCATCACTGCGCACGGCGACGGCAAATTCGTCGGCCGTTTCGCGAACAGTAAACTTCGCGTGATGAGCCACCCCCGGAAAGAGACGCCCCCCGGCCAGGGAATTCAGCCGGGAGCTGGTGTCGCGGCGGCGAATGTAAACGCCCGAGTGTGCCCCGCCGTGATCATCCCACTCGGCGGCCATGCGATGAGCCGCGTTCTCCGACGAGATGCCGCACCACGCCGGCAGGAAGGCCGGACGAATCTGCTTCAACCGAATCAGGCAGATGCCAACCAGGCCCATCCCACGCACGATCTTGGGTCGAAACGGCGCGGGGAGCAGGCGGGCGAGAACCTGCGGGTCGACGCGGTAGTTGACGAGAATCCGGCGATCAATGACACCGCGAATGACGGGGATCTTCATGCGTTGTTCCTCCACGCGGGCAACCGCAGGAGGGTGCCTTTGTTAACCGAGCATCGACGGCCGGGGTGCAGAACAGCAATTCCGCGGCAAGGGGTGAGGCACCGGACAAATGTTGTTCCACGAAGGAATCAACAAGCTCGGGAGGAAGCGGCTCAGACAATTATCTCACTCCTGACCGCGTGGAGCATCACTTCAATTCCACGCTGTGGACTCCCTCCAACTGAGCCAGCGCCTTGACGAACCGCAGCGACGCCTCCGGTTGGATCAGTCGGATGGTGTAGACCAGGTCGAGGGCCGCGCCCTGCTTGGCGGTAGAGACGGACGTCAGACGGTGCGTGATCAGGTTCTGGCGGAACAGCCCGGCCAGGAGCGCGTCCGAATCAACACCCCCTTCGACGCGAATCTCCAGCCGTCGATCCAAATTGGGGATCTGCAAGCCGCGGCCAATCAGGCTCAGGCAGGCTGAAGTGACGGCGACGACCGGGACGCCGACCAGGTAGACACTGACATTCCCGGCACCGACCGCCATCCCCACGACCACCGCAAAGATCACGAAGGCGGTGTCCCTGGTGTCGTCCACCACCGTGCGAAACCGGACGATCGACAGGGCTCCCACCAAGCTGAACGCCCGAGCCACGCTGTTGCCGATCACCAGCGTCGTCATCGCCACCAGGATCGTCAGCAGCACGAGGGTGACGAAGAACGAGAACGAATCGCCGATTTGCTTGCGCTGCGAGGCGTGATACACGCAACCGACGACCAACCCCAGCAGCGCGGCCACGATCATCCGGGCGGCGATGATCTGGACCGAAAGTTCTCCGCTCGTCGCGGCGACATCCTGTAACCAGTCCGGCATGGGGGCTTTCCAACACAAGAGACCAGCGGCGACGCGGGGTTTCACCGAGTCATCGGAGATTCAACAAGAAGTGAACGTTGATGCCTGTGATCGACGTGGACGCATTGAACTTCGCGGCATTCCCCGCCGTCAAGGGTCGCATGGGACTTCACGCAGCCGCGTCGGCTTGGCAGACGGGCAACGTGCGGAAGATCCGGGTGAACGCGAGTCCTGGCGCCAATCAAAGTTCTCACCGCCGGGAAGGCTTCCGCGACCCGGAAGGATCGGCACAGAAACAACTGTCGCATTGTCGTCTTTCGCTCCGCGAAAGGACGTCCTTTCGCGGAGCGAAAGACGACCGTTGTTGACGCGCCGGTCCCGGAAGCACGATTGACGGCGAACAGTCCGGGCAGCAGCATGGGTGGGGTCATCGACTGCGAAGTCTTTCATCGGTGAGGAGGTGCCGCAGTGTCATCCGTACGGGAGTTGTTTGAATACCAGGTGTGCTATGGCATCAATGACCGCGTGACGTTCGCCAACGGAGCGTGGCTCGGGAAAGACATTCCCGAAACCGAGCGGAAGCAGGAGGACATCCTCGCCTGCCCGCTGATGTGGGAGTTCCTCGCGCAGGCCGGGGCCGACGGATGGGAGTTGGTTTCGGTCTTGGAAACGTCCGTCGGGAAGCAAGTCCCCGTGCGGACGTATTTCCTCAAACGGCGTACGCTCGATTGAGAATCGCGGCCGATGGCAACCCCCGTGCCAGCTCCCTGCGCCGGGTTTTTCCTGGCCGCGATCTCTTCCGCAGTTGGCGGCGTGATTCCCTCGCGCGTCTTGGGGGTCGCTTCGCGGCTCAGCGCCCGGTAGTAGTCTTGCAGCCGCTTGCGATCCCGCTCCAACCGCTGCTCGATCCGCCGGATGAAGTCGGCGACGGCATGGAGCATCTGCGTCCGGCCGAGCTTCAGTACGAAGGCCCCGGTGTCTTGAGGCGGTGCGATTGACGGAGCGTGCGGCGGTGCGTGCGGCGGTGAATCATTGCCTCCGTCGCCATCGGCCTCTGCTCGAACATCACCTTCCACTCGCTCACCCCTTTCGAGCGGAACAAGCAGTGTGTCTTGGGACAACCGCGCGTTGAGGGGCAAGTGGAGACACAGCTCACAACGGGGAGTGCTTCTCAGTGATTCAGGTCGAATGCCATCAACCAGTGAGCCCGGAAAACAACCGGATTGCTATTTCGTGGTGACGGCGTAGGATGCCCGGCGTTGAGGATGCGGGAATTTGCGACTCCCCTCCACAACCACGGAAGACTATGTGAAGAGCCGCCCGGCCAGTGCCGGGAGTCTCGTCAGTGAGTAAGCCGACGCGATGGAAGACCCCGGGGTTGTCCGTCGCGTCGGCTTTTTTCATGCGCTCACACCGAACGTGTCCTCGCACAATGTGCGTTCGGTCTCGGGAACCTTTTGAATGGAGACGATCACGATGCATCACTTACCGACAGCTTTCAGCACATTGCAGTTCAACGGAGTACTCATGACACGACGACTCTTCGTAACGGCACTCGCCATTGGCCTGTGCGCCCTGGTGGCTCCACCGACGCCAGCCGTGGCCCAGATCCTGAGTGTCGGCCCGGGGGGCGTTCAATACAACGGATTCGGCACGGGATACTACGGAGGCTACGGACCGCAGGTCCGTGTGATCGGTCCGAGAGGCCGCGTGTATTCTGGCTACGGCAACGGAACGTACGGGTATGGACCGGGAAGCGCGTATCAGATCAATGGTGGCTACCGCCCATTCGGCTGGGGCCGTGGGCCGTGGGGGCTGGGAACGCTGGCCTACAACAGCGGATATCTGGGATATTCGAACCCCTACTACAACGAGCGCTCCGGCTCGTTCGGCAACTACAACTACTCGCAGCCGCTTCCGGTCTCCTCCAATGAGCAACTGGTGGCGGGTGCCGCTGCGGCGTGCCAAGGCAGTTTGGAGGACGCCATCGCGGCGTTCCAGCAGCAGGATTACGACGCGTCTCTCGGCATTGTGAACAACGGGCTCATCCAGTGTCCCCACGATTCGGCGATGCACGAGTTCCGTGCGTTGGTGTTGTTTGCCAAGGGCGATTATCAGCAGGCCGCGGCGACGATTCACGCGGTTCTCGCCGTCGGACCGGGTTGGAACTGGACCACACTCAGCAGCCTGTATCCCGGCATCCCCGTCTACACGGCGCAACTCCGATCACTGGAGGCGTACACGAAATCGCATCCCCAGGACGGTGCGTCGAGATTCCTGCAGGCCTACCACTACATGGTTGACGGATACCCCGATGCGGCGGCACGGCAGTTGGAGATGGTGGTGCGGCTCGAACCGACCGACCGTGTCGCACTGGACGTGTTGAAGTTGGTGTCGAAGCCCCAGACCGTCACGTCGCCACAGCCGACACTGGCACCGCCCACCGTCCCGACGCCGATCCCCGTTCCGGTCATCGCTCCCGCCGCCAAGCCGATCGCCCCGGCCATGCTCGTGGGAACATGGCTCGCCTCACGCGACGACGGCTCGAAATTCGAGCTGGCACTCAAGAACGATGCCTCCTTCCATTGGAAGTTCACCCAAAAGGAAACGATGCAAGGGTTCGGTGGCACGTACCAAGTCGACGGGAATGTCCTGACGCTGCAGCGCACGGACGGGGGATCGCTCATCGCAACCGTGGTGCCGGATGGTGAAAAGAAGTTCAACTTCAAACTCCAAGGTGGCCCCCAAGAAGACCCGGGCCTCAACTTCAGCCGATGAAAAAGTGAGAGCACCGACGCGGCATGGGGTGAACCACCTTGGATGCCGCGGTCTGGGCACCCTGCTAACAACCAATGTGGCCCGTGGATGTGACAGTCCGAACAAACCTCGTTCTGCGATGGCTAACTCCCATCGGCATTGCCTGGCCGAAGTCGGCCAGGCAATGCCGCATCTTTGCCGCTTTGAACTCTCAAAGGCCATACCGACCACGATCGTCCCGCCGGGAATGTTCAAGCGAAGCCACGCTGCCCGCGTCCAATTCTCGACGATACTTTTCCAGCCGTCGCACCGCGAGGATTCCGGGGAAGGTCAGCCACGGGAAGAACACTGTTGCCGCGAGAATTCCCGTCCAGCGAGCGCGTCGGTAGTACATGGAGAACTGATCCTCCAGACGATTGGCTGTCGTGAGCATCGATACAAACATCAGCACCACGAGCCCACAAGCGAATGTGCCGCCCAGAATTTGGCCGAGTTCGCAGTTGGGTTGGCTGAGTTCGGATTGCATGACGACCGAGTACAAAGTCGCATACCAGACAATGCCGGACCAACCCATGCGACGATAGATCATTGTCGTACCACGGAGAGTTGGCTCAATGACTCGTCGCGAGGTCAACATCGTCGCGGGGCCGAACACGACGAGCGTGATGGCAAGGCCACCGGCAAGCAGGTATGCCATCGGATAATACGCCAACAAGTCGGCGACCCTGCGATCGCTAATCCAGTCACGCACCCGATCGAAGAAAGGGTATCGATCCATCTGCGGCCACTCTCACATTGTCACCCACTCTCAGGCATGAACCCTTGGCCCTGCCTGAGAGTTTCCCGGTACTCGGTGGCGCGGACGCCGTACCACTCGCTGCCTACAACAGTACTGAGTCAACCGGTCACCTTGCGCACTGTGTCAATCATGCACCAGATCAGTACCCCCAAACAGCCGATGGCGGGCGGTCCCAAGAGGAATACCTGCCCGACGATCTGCCAGCGTGAAAACGTGCCGTCATCTCGATGGGTAAATGCCCACTGCCCGATGTTGATGTGACCGTGGATAAACGTTGAGAGCAACAAGTCCCCAAGCAGTCCCGCTGGGGCAATCAGAACGATGAGTATCAACCATCCCATCGCCAAGTTCCGTTCAACGTGTTGGAAACATCCGGCGAAACCTCGGACAACCACCGACAACTCGAATACGCGGACATCGTGTCAGTCCGGCTTAACAGGCACAATCTGAACAGCGTCCACGATCACATGCCCGTCGCTGTCGGCATTCGAGATTGAGACGGTCACCGATTCGTCCGCGGCGATTTCGATGGTTGTCACTGATTGGAAGCCGTTCTGTTTGGGAGCCTCGCGCTGATTGAGGCGGAGCTTTTTGAGGCCGGAGTTGGATTCCACGGAAACTGGAACATTGGTCGCTCGGTTCGGGTTGGGGGTGTAGGCCACACGGATTTCGTAGCGGCCGGCATTGGGGATCTTCGCGGTGAAAATGGCGGACTTCATTCCCTTGCCTTCGTGGCCGTCGTGCAGGTATTCGGTGCCGATGTAGCCGCCGATTGAGGAACTTTGCAGCCAGTCTCCGGTCAGCTTGGCGGCGGTGTTGTCGACGACCACGCCGGGAAGTGTCTTCGGGTCGATGCCTCCGGCCGCTGCGGATTTGCGCGGGCCGGTCCATTCCAGGATCTGCTTGTCTTCGAGCAACCGGGCCTGCAGCTTGGGGTAGTCGAGGTCCTGCACGGCGACGTTGGCGTCGATCGCCTGGCAGGCGGCGGTCGCGGAGCTTTGGCCGAGCACCATGAAGACCGGTTCCATGCGGATTGAACCGTACGCGATGTGCGACGCCGCCAAGCAGACGGGCACCAGCAGGTTTTCGCATTCGGATTTCTTCGGACGGATCGAGCGGTACGAGATCGGATACGGCGACACGCCGACTTGGATGTCTCCTTCGTTGCGGACCTTGCCGTCCTTCGTGACGTAGCGATGCACGTTGTGCGAGTCCATGTTGTAGGCCCCCATCCCGACGGGGTCATCGCAGACGAGGCGACCCTGGCAGTTGTGCTGTGTCATCACGTATTCGCTGATCAGCCGCCGGGCTTCGCGGACGTACAGTTGATGCGGCCAGTTGTCGCTGTCCTGAAACTCGTCCTTCGCCAGTCCCAATTTCTGAAAGTGCGACCGGACCGATTCCGGGACGCGGGGATTGTTGGCGAGCGTGTACATCAGTCCCATCTGGTAGAGGACGTGTTCGCGAAAGATCCGGTCGCGGGTCTGGTAGTCGCCGTCGGGATAGTCGTAGTTGGCCCCGATGAAGTCGGTCGAGACCGCGAAGTTGTTGTTGGTGTCGGTCTTCCGGTTGGGCATGAAGATCGGATTCCACGGGACGCGGTGATCGCCCGCCTCGCAGTTGCGCAACAGCAGTTCGTAACCAGCCGGATCGTAGCCTTCGGGCTGGGGCCAAGCCCGGCGATTCTCGGGGACGTCGGTCGTACAGAGGCGGAAGTTGTATGCCTGGATGTGACTGTCTCCATCGCCGTCCTTACCGGGCGGCTCAGCCTGGATCAGCGGCAGCAGACCGCTCGATGGGTCTCCCGGCTTGACGTAGGGATCGACGTCCTTGATGAACTGATGGCTGCGGGCATGGGCGACCTGCACACCGTTGAGCGTTTCGCCATAGACGGAATTCGCTTCTCGGCCGATGTGGTAACTGCATCCGGCCTTGGCCATCAGGTCGCCCTCGTAGGTGGCGTCGATGAACATCTTGCCGAAAGCCCCAAACGCCTCCGATTCCTCCAGCTTGAT
>JAYTIB010000735.1:0-3390 GCA_043732205.1 Schlesneria sp.
GCAGCAGTTCGATGCGTCGCGCCCGCTGATCGATCGCGCGGCCGCGCTGGGCAATTACGACGCTCATCAACAACGCGCCCTGTCGCTGATCGGATCGAATCGGATTCGCGACGCGCTCGATGTCGGCCGCGAAACGCCCGCCCTGCGCGAGCGCTACGGGATGACGCTGTTCGGCCAGTCGTGTCTGGCGGCGCGGCGGCTGGTCGAAGCCGGCGCCCGCTTCGTCTCGGTCTTCTGGGATCCGTTCGGGCCGCACGGAGCTTCCGTGTGGGACACGCATTCCAACCACTTCCCGCGGTTGAAGAACTACCTGCTGCCAGTCTTCGACCAGAGTTACTCGGCGCTGATCACCGACCTCGAATCGCACGGTCTGCTGGACGAGACGCTGGTGATCTGCACGAGTGAACACGGCCGGACACCGCACATCGATTCAAAGCCGGTCGGTGCCGCGCGACATCATTGGTCGCGCGCCTATTCGTCAGTGTTTGCCGGCGGAGGCTTGTCGCCCGGCAAGATCGTCGGCCGGACCGACTCGATCGCCGGCGATGTCGTCGACACCCCGATCTCGCCCAAGGACATGCAGGCCACCGCGTATCACCTGCTCGGCTACGACGAGTCGACCACGATCCCCGACCAACAGGGCCAGCCACATCCGATCGCCGGCACCGGACGCGTCAGCCGGGAGTTGATCGGGTAGATGCCGCGCGGCCGAAATTGACGCATCGTCGTTTAACCGCGTGGGCAACGCCCCGCGCGTTTGAGGCTGCACGCGCGATCGACGCGCGGGGCGTTGCCCACGCGGTTAAACGAGTCAATCCTAACCGCGCAAGGTATAGATGCCGCGCGGCGTCTTCGTGTCGCACCAGGATCAAAATAGTTCCGTCAGGACGCGTCCTTCGTCCATCAGGTGGAACGGGCGGCCTTCGCGGTCTCGCGCCGAGAGATCGTCGATGCCGAGCGAGTGGAACACCGTCCGGGCGATATGTTCCGCTCCGACCGGGTTGTCCTTCGGGTACTCGGCGAGCTTGTCGGACGAGCCGTAGACCTGGCCGCCGCGAATGCCGCCGCCAGCCAGCAGCGTCGACATGCTGTGCGTCCAATGATCGCGTCCCGCACCGGAAACGCCGCCCGAACGCGGGTCGCCGATCTTCGGCTTGCGGCCCATCTCACTCGACACGATCACCAGCGTTTCATCGAGCATCCCGCGCTGATGCAGGTCGTCGAGCAGCGCGGCGAACGGCTTGTCGAACTCGGGCAGCAGCCGGTCCCGCAGGCAGTTGAAGTTGTTGCCGTGCGTGTCCCAACCGCCGCCGCTCTTGCAGAGTGTGTCGAGTTCCTTGTCCGCCTTCCAGAAGACGGTAACGAACGGCACGCCCGCCTCGACGAGTCGCCGCGCCATCAGCATTGATGTCCCCGTGATCGAGTTGCCGTAGCTCTGCCGCACCGCTTCCGATTCGGCCAGCAAATCAAACGCGGCCTTCGTTTCGCGCGAGGTCAGCAGCGAGAACGCCTTCTGCTGGTGCTTGCGGTAGTCGGTCATCGCGGCGGATTGCTCGGCATTCCGCTGGGCGCGATCGATCGTCGCCAGCAGTTCGCGCCGCGAGGCCATCTGTTCGCGAGTCGTCTGGCCCTGCAATGCCAGCGCGGGGACGACAAAGTCGTACGGCTTCTCGCGGGAACCGTCGACGAACAGCGGGTCGTACTCGATCCCGAGTCGCGCGGCGAACTGACCGGGCCGCGTGTATTCGGGCGCCCCCTCTTTCTGCGGCAGCGTGATCGCATTGGGCAGACTCGGATGCGGCGTCCGCTTCATCGCGACGACCGAAGCCATCGAAGGCCAGTCGGTCGGATAGGGTGTCCGCGCATTGAGCAACCGGTGAAACGTCGGGTCGGGCGAGTGCCCCGTCAGGTTGGTGTAGTAGCCCGCGTGATGGTCTCCCGTCCCGCGATGGAAGTCCCCCTGCGATCGCACGATGGCCAGATGATGGGCTTGCTTGGCGAGGTGCGGCAGATGCTCGCACAGTTCCATGCCGGGGGCCGATGTGGCAACCGGCTGAAACTCACCGCGGTATTCGAGCGGCGCATTCGGCTTCATGTCCCACGTGTCGATATGGGAGGCCCCCCCGACAGCCAGATCATGATCGCCGACTTCGCGATCTTCCGCCGTCCCGATCCAATCGCCTCACCCGCAGCCGCCACCGAATCGGCCAGCGCCATCGCCGGCCCCGCCAGATCCGCCCCGAAGTAACTCAATCCACCCGCCACCAAAAACGTGCGTCGATCGACGGGAATATGCTGTCGCGCAGAACTCGGCATGAGCGAATCTCCTTCGTCCGGCAGGCATGACCGCCGCCAAGGTACGCCACGGCCGGAGTCCTGTCAAAAGCCCCGGTCAACCGGTTGGCGGGACGAATGGATGAGATCGCACGCAGTCGCACATGAGATTGTTTCGGGGCGGCGCATGAATCACTGTCGGGATTGGGCGAGAACCAACCGTCGCATGGACGCCTCGTCAACGGCGTGCGCGCGATCAACGCGTCCGGTTTCAATTTGGAGTGCGGAGGCTCGACTCCGCTTTCCCATTTTTCTTCGCCGCTGGCCGCATCGCTCATGGCGGTCGCGGGCGGAAGAAAGAAATCCAAAATGCCAAAGCGGAGTCGAGCCTCCGCATTCCAAAGGAAATCGCCTCGTCAACAGATTGTGTCAAACGGCTTTTCATCAGCCCGCAGTTCCCGCCCCACGAGTGTCCCCGCACGGGAACGGAGGAACTACTTTGGTCTGAGGCGCAGCCCTCGCTGGAATCTTTGGCACAGCCTCGGGAAGGCCGCGTGGCTTTGATTCGACGTCAACCAAACAAAGTCGCTCCGCGACGATTCCAAAGTTCCGTCAAGCCGGAGCACTCCCAAAGAAACGCGAACCTCGGACCTCATGGCAGGTTACAGACCTGACTCGTGTCCCGATGGAAATTCGCCATTCCCGGACCATCGTCGAACAGGCGAACCCAGTTCAACCGACTCATCCGCAAAACCAGCCTGACTCCGTGAATCAAGCCCGTTCACAATCTGCGGGCGACTCGTCAAACAGAACTGGCCGATGCGTTTCCCGCTCACGTCGTCTGCCAGTGGCTCGGCAATTCCCCGCCGGTCGCGACGAAGCATGACCTGCACACGACCGACGAACATTTTCAGCGGGCCGTCACGTCGGCAACCGGGGCGGCGCAGAAAGCGGACGCAGCCGACGTCAGGAAGCCTCGCAAACACGTCGCAAGCCGTACTGACCGGAAACGAAGAAACCCCTGTTTTGCAGGGGTTTGCGGTCGCTTGCGATTCGGTGCAATTCCAAAGGTGGACGATACAAGACTCGAACTTGTGACCTCCACGATGTCAACGT
>JAYTIB010000736.1:0-8850 GCA_043732205.1 Schlesneria sp.
CATGCCGCACAATCTCGATTCGAGACTTTTTGACCGACGTCGTGCAGCATGAAAAAGACTCCCGACCCCTTCTCGGATAGCCTCTCACTGACCCGCCAAAGCCAACTCGGGGAACCATGATGAAGAGCAACATCCTGGCACTGATCGCCGCCGTCATTGGAGGTATCGCGGGATACATCGGATTCTTCTGGATCTACAAGCAGGGGTTCTATGCCCTCGTGCTGCCCGGCGGTTTGGTTGGCATTGCCGCCAGCCAGTTCAAGAGCAAGTCGGCCGCGGTCAGTGTCGTCTGCGGATTGTTGGCGTTGGCGTTTGGGTTGTTTGCCGAGTGGAAGTTGCGCCCCTTCATCAGGGACGACAGCCTGGGCTACTTTCTGACGCACGTCCACCAACTTCGGGGGATCACGCTGATCATGATTGTGGCGGGAGTGGCGCTCGGCTTTTGGCTGCCGTTCAGCCATCGCAACGACCGGTCCGGCCGGAGCTGATGTTCAGAGAACACAACGCCGTGATGAATTGGTGCAGTCGGCATCTGGACTGCGGAGATTCATCGCCGCTTTCTTTTTTCCGCGTCCGTTTCCGCCCGGTCTGATTCGACCCGGTTGTTTCGCCCCGGTTATCCCGGATGATTCATGATGAACTACGGAAGACACAGCGCGGCCGATGGCCGCAACCAATGTAGCCTTCATCGCTCCGCGTGAAGTGAGCCGATCGCGAGTGGACCCCTGCTCAACATTCAGGCCGAACGCGCGCACGGCTATCTTCACGCGGAGCGATGAAGGCTACTTTGAAGCGGAAGAAATTGCGCAGGCGGCCAAGAAACAAAACGTTAGTAGTCCGGAAGTGACGAGTTGAAACTCGTCGCCGCCTTGCACGGCGTTTGTTGAGCAGGATGAGATGCATTCACGCAACTTCTGACTCTTCATCCCTTCCGTGACTTTCCGTGTTTTCCGTGGTGAATCGTCCCGGCTACCGGCGGGCGGAGATGCGTTTGGTTTCGGGCAGCTTCAGGAGCGATTCGTAGGAATGAATCGCCATGCCGAAAAACTTTGGCGAGCGGCGGAAGGACGTTTCCGCCGCCTTCAGTTCCGCGGCGAATTCTTCCTGGCTGTTATCCCCGAACGTGATCTTCGGCAGCATGATGCTGGTCACCACGAATCCGGGAAGTTCCGAACCGTTCTGGGTCACGATGTCGCGGTTCCGAAAGCCCCGCCATTCGGGATCACGGCGCAGCGTCGATTCGGCTTGGTCACGGGCGGCGGTGCTTTGCGACTTGGATGAGCCCGCCGTGATGGTCGCTCCGAAGTGCTCGGCCAGTGTGAGCAGGTGTTGTTGCGCCTGTTTCAAATCGGCCTCCGTCGGCGCTTGGGGAAGCTCCAGACCGACGTGAATGTTTTGTCCGTCGTCGACTGACCGAATGCGAAACGTGTCCAGACGGCTGAGGCTCGACAGTTCGCGGGCGGGACCGCGGACGGCGGTTTCAAAACGTTTGCGCGGCACCCCCACGACAAACCAGACGTCGGTCGGCGGTGCCAGAAACGTTTCGACTCCCATGTGAATCCGCGCCCCGCCGACTTGATCGGCGTATGTCATCAGATCCTTTCCATGAGCGATCATGCCGTCGGCCCCATCGGCCGCATCGCGGTAGTTCATGATGCCGACTTGGTCCAGCAGGTCGATGCAGTGGTGGCTGGCCGGCTTCTTCTTGCCGGCGAACGTGACCTCACCGGCCGGCCGGCCGGTCTTGGGGTCAACCTCCTGCCACCAGAAGGGGATGTCGATTCCGAACTTCAAACCCGGCTGCTCGCGCACGCGGCGCTGACATTCGACGTTGAGCTCGAGGAACTCGCGCAGGATCTGTTCGCGCCGCGTCCGGTCGTGCCAGGCGAGGATCAGATACGGTTCGTTGTCGAAGTGAATTCCGTCGAACCGTTGATTCGGACCCGACCCGCGGTTGAATTCAATGACCGCATCCACGACGGCCAGCGGGACAGAGTGCTGCGACTTCAACGCGAACTCGGGATAGCCGTCGAGGGCCTGCACCTGCACCCCTGCTGCGTGGGCCTCGGCCAGAAACCGCCGCAGCGCGACGGGGTCGTTCAACCGGCAGGAGACGCGAACGGTCGGCTGAGTTGTGGCCTTGAGTCCGATCGGCGGGACCGGAGCTTCGCGCGGCTCGTCCTTGTCGACCTGGTAGACGATCTGCATCCAGAGTTGTTCGATCCCGTGCGCCTGGCAGACGCCAAACAGTTGTTTCCGGGCTTCGGCATCGTTCAGGATCTCTTTGGTTTCCCACAGCCACAGGGCGCGCGGGGCGTGCTTGGCCAGGGCGTTGTCCACGGCCACGGTGGTTTGCGGAGTGATGATCGACACTGCCGCCTTGAAGCAGACATCGTCCAGATAGATCGTGTGCTGGCCGGGTGCGGAGAAGTCGATCGTCATGCCACCCAGGTTTTGCAGATCAAGGGTCCGCGCGGACGACAGCGGAATCAGCACCTCCTGCCAGGTGGTGGTGACCCCCTTCGGCAGGTACGTGCTGATTTCACCCACGGCCACCGAGTCTTCCTTTTCGATCCACGTCCGGTCGGCGAGCTTGATGGTGAATCGTTCACCGCCGCGCTGCCCCCGGACCCAGAACGACAGATAGCTGAAGGGACGGGCATCGAAGTACTGCTTCTGCGGGGCCTTGAAATTGAAGAAGTGCATCCAGACTCCGCAGTAACCCGCGGTGCGCCGGTCCCCCTGAATGCACAGGCTGCGTCCCTGGCCGCGGGCCACGGTCGCACTGCGGCTGAAGACGGCGACACTGTCGCCCGCCTGATACTTCTCGTGATATCCCCCGAGCCGGTTCGGTGGATCACCCTCAAAGTCTTCCACCACGACCAGGCGCGGAGGCGGCGCGGCCTGCGCGGGCCACTGCATCAGCAACACCATCAGCGCGCAACCGAACAACCGAAGATTGAGCATGGCCAGTTCCGTTCGACAGGATGGCAGGGCGGGCTCTGCCCGCCACGTAATGAATTCCGCTTCGTGGGAACGACCCACCCGACAAAGGACCGAGGCCGCTGCCCGCGAGTCGCCGTTCGTGCAACCTCGGTTGACGAAATGGCGACTCGCGGAACAGAGACTCGGCGAACCTTGCAACCGACGACAACTCTCAACGAACAACCTTGATCACCGGAGTGATCGTCATGTCGCTCGGCAATTCCTTCAGGATGGTCCCCGGCACGAACTGCTGCGCCTGTTCGGCAGTCGCGGCCACGATGGCCGCCATTTCGAACTTCGTGCCGGGTGTCGTGGACGCGTTGCCGAAGACTGCGGTACAGGTGAAAAGCGACCCTTCGGCACGTTCACAGCCGTCCTGGACATACCAGACCGACTCTTCATCCATGGCCCGCACGACGACGATCGGAAAACCCTTCGGGACGTCCAGACGGAATGATTCCAGGCTGGCGACAAGACTGTCGGGTGGGATCGGCACGGTGATTGTTTTGCTGTTGGGAATCAGCAACGTTGTCGCCGGATGCGCGGTGGCAATCGGCCACTCGGCGGAGACCGTCGCGAGTGTGGGCGAGGCAACCGCCGCTGGTGCTGCTACTCCATTCAACTTGACATCCGCCGCAGCCGGTGTGATCCCGGCGCTCGCCCGTTGACCGGGTGCGAAGCCGTAGCCACACAGGCCGCCGACGGTCCACGCCGCGACGGCCACGATGCCGTGAGACAAATAACGATGAGCTTTCACGATTCCAGGACTCCTGTTTCAAGACGACGAATCGGGGGTGATTCGACCAGCCGAATGTTGGAGCCCAACAGGGCGCTGGTAAGCGATCCACAAGACCGCGGACCCCTGTTGAGCGAACGCTTTTCACTCTGAACTCTATCCGACAATTCATGGCGGCCTTGAGTGAATTCCCGTCAGTTGCCCGGATTGCCTCCGGCAGTTTGGCAACCGTACTGATCGGCGAATCCCGCGAAGAGCGGACGGTTATGCAGTGGCAACGGATTGAACGTCATGCACGCCCCGCAAGGAGCTGTGCAGTAACAACGTCAGAGAGTTACCCGCCGCGAAGCGACCGTTGTCTGTTCGCTCCCGTTCGACAGCCCTCGTCATTCGCGCTCCGTTTGATTCGCGCGGAAGTCGATTTGGTCCGCGCGAATCAAGAGGAGCGCGAATGAGAAGGCGCATCCGTGATATCGGGCCGTGGCAACGAGAGACCGCTCGCGCTGTGACACACCGAGAGTTCACCAGGACTTCATCGGTGTTCATTTTTCTGCCTCTCTCTTTCTGTCTCCCTGTCGTGTCGGAGCAGGTCGAAGGAGACAGAAAGAGAGAGGCAGAAAGATCATTTCGTCTCATCGGCCACTCTCGGACGTACAACACGCACAGCTCCTAAGTCGGCGCGCAACGGGACTGCACCCGAACAATCGGACCGACTGCTGCCACCCGCTCCGACAGCGGTGACGGTTGTAGCAACGATTCCTCGAACGCCGACTGGCGGGGCGTTTTCACGGTTTAGGCATTTGCCGCTTTGACGTTCCAGAAACTCAACCTATGTTTCGAATACGCCACATGGCCGCGCCGCAGGCTCCCGGTCCGCTGCACTGATCTTCGCCAGACAACCGGAAGCGTAAGCGAGGGAATTGCAGGGGACGGCCCCTGTCGCTCGCCCTCGCTCACGCGTCGGGTTGGTGAAGCCAGTGACGTTGGACTGTCGGTCCGCGGATGCGATGCAACGGACATCAACCCCTGACATGAATTGCCAGACTCACGTGAACAAGGATCAGAACAGACCGGAGGGAAGTCACGGTTCCGCGTCGGCCAAGCCGGCGGGGTTCCAGGGCTTTCAGTACACCAGCGGAGCCTTTCAGGCGCCCCGTTCGGTGACGGCTCCCGCTCCGGTCAAGCCCGCCGCGCCCCCCAAGCAGCCGCGCGGTCGGCTGTTTGTCGTGAGTCTCGTGGTGGCAGTCCTTGCGTTTGGCGGACACAAGGCTTACGAGGCGCTGCTGCGATACTCGGCCTACGGGGTTGTCGCCGGTCGTTCCATCGAGGTTCCGGCCACGGTCGACGGGCTGGTCAAGTTTGTGCATGTCGAAGAGGGAGAAACGGTCCGCCAGGGACAGTTGCTGCTGACGCTGCACTCGCCCGATTTGCTGCGGCGGGTCGAACGGTTGGATGATGATCTGCGGGTGGCTCAGGCGAAACTGCAGGCCGCCATGTCGCGCTTGAAATGGGAACTCTCGGAACGCGAGCAGAAGGTGGAGGAATCGGTCGGCGAGTTCTACGAAAAGTGGGGCCAGGCCCGTCTGGAACAAGCCCGCCTGCTCGACCTGCAACAGACTCTGAAACGGACCGAGGAACTGTTTGCCCGCAAAGCCGCGGCCGCGCAGGACGTACAAAAGGCGCGACTCGACGAGCAGGGCCAGCGGGAAAAACTCGAACAGATTCAGTCGTCGCTCAAGGCATGGAAGAAGCGCGCCGAAGCCGCCCGTGACGGCAACGTTTCGCGGCGCGATGAGCTGCTGCCGATGCTCGCGGAGATCGAATCACTCGAAAGCGAGCAGTGCCGGCTGCGGGCCGACCAGGATCGTCAGGAGATCCGTTCACCGGTCAACGGCATCGTCGCGCGCCGTCACCGCTTCACCGGCGAGGGGGCGGCCTACCTGCAGCCGCTGTTCACGATCGTGGAAGAGGATTCGCTGCACGTCGAACTGTTCGTCCCGCAGGACAAGATCTCAAACTTTCAGATCGGCGACCGGATTGAAGTTCAACTGGCTCCCTTCTGGGACCGGGTTCCCTGCCGGGTCGCGCGGTTTGGCGACGAACAACTGTCGCCCCCCGCACAGATCGAGCGTTACTACCCCACGCGCAGCCTGCAGGTGCCGATCCACCTGGAACCTGATTCCGACTTTCTGAGGCACCGGCTGATTCAGGTCGGCGCGGTGGTCAAGCTTCCGCAAGCAATGCCGCGCTGGATCGTCGCGCCGGACAACTCCGTTGTTCCCACCGTTGTTCCCGCGACTCCCACGACTCCCGCGACAACCGCTCCGCTGGCAACTGCAACTTCGACTCCGACCGTGGCCTTGGTGCCCGACCCCACGGCGCGCTTTCATTGACACCGGCGCTCCCGTCAGAGCGTGTGAGACTTTGTGGCGTGGGTTTCAACCCACGCAAGATGTCGCGCCGCGTCGGCTAAAGCCAACGCCACAACTTGTGGCGGACCGCCATTGATACTTGAAAGATTCACACTCTCGTCAGCATTCGTCCCCCTCTTCAACATCGAAACACCGGGAACTCTTCATGGCAGACCAGAAGGTGCGAGTCGTCATCGCCGATGATGATCCCGACTACCGCCGGTTGTTGGACAAGCTGATCACCGCCTGGGGCTACGAGACGGTCGTGGTTCCCAACGGGTATGAGGCGACGCAGGTGCTGCTGGCGGAACCGAACACCAGCCTGGCGGTCTTCGACTGGGAGATGCCGACGATGGACGGCATGGCGGCCTGCCGTTACGTGCGCCAACACCGGTCAGCCGACGACCTGTTCATCATGATGGTCACGGTCCGCGAGAAACCCGAGAACATGGTCGAGGCGTTCGATGCCGGCGTGAGCGACATGATCAAGAAGTCGTTTCATCCGCTGGAACTGAAGGCGCGGCTGGAATCGGCACGGCGGCGCATCGAGCAGCGCCACGAGCCGGCACACTACGAGTCGACGCACACGGTCCTGCCGCATCTGAAGGACAAATGCATCGAGTCATTCCGGCCGGCCGCAGCGGACGGGGAAACATCGCTGACAAGCTGGCTGGCTCCGCTGGACCTGCCGGAGGACAGCCTGGTCCCGGCGTTCAACCCCCGCGAACTGCGGTTCACCAATCGGGGCAGCGATCACGAACTGGCCGAAGCCGTACGCCGGGGCATGTTCTCACCCCAGTTGCTCGACCGGGTGCTCGTCTGTCCGCGCTGTGAAGCGATCCCCAGTTTCCGACAGGGCTGTCCCTGCTGCGGATCGGGGCGTGTCGAGCAGGAAACGCTGATCCATCACTTCGCGTGCGCCTGGGTCAGTTCGGTCGCCGACTTCGAATCGGCGGAGGGGCTGAGTTGCCCGAAGTGCCGCGCGAAGAAACTGACCGTCGGCGCGGATTTCGAATACCAGCGCGGGCCGCTGCAATGCCTGGACTGCCAGTGGCGTCCGGCCGAACTGGAATACGTGGGACATTGTCTGCGGTGCAACTTCAGGTTCCCCGCCCATCAGGCACTCATCAAGGATCTTGTGGCCTACCATGCTCGAAGAATGGCTCCTCTGGCTCAGCTCGCTGCACCCCAATGAACTGTGGGCGATCCTCGGGTTCATGCTGATGGTCGACGGGACGCGCTACGCGTTCTGCACCACCTGCATGGCCGCGGTGGACCTGTGGCTGGCGGTCTGGGACTGGCTGCTCGGACGGAAGGCGCCGACCGAGTACGAACATTGTCCGTCGATCTGCCTGCTGCTGGTGGGGCACAACGAGGGCGATTCGATCGAAGGGGGGCTGGCGTCCGTCTGGGGCCGGTATCCGCGGATGGAAATCGTCGTCGTCGATGACGGCTCCACGGACGACATGGCCGACGGGGCGCGGCGTTTCGCCAGCAAACACGCGGGAGTACTGGTCCTGAGTCGCAAGGAGCGCGGCGGCAAGTCGTCCGCGTTGAACTGGGCCCTGGGTTACACGCGGGCCGAGATCATCGTCTGCGTCGACACCGACTCGCACCTGTCGGACACGTCGCTGTGGGAGATCGTGCAACCATTCACCGATCCGACGGTCGGCGCGGTGTCGGCCTGTGTCGCGGCCCGCAACCCGTTTGTCAACCTGTGTACCTGGCTGCAGGCCTATGAATATCGCCAGACGATCTTCATGGGCCGCATGATGCAAGAACGGCTGGGAATGCTGGCGATTGTTTCCGGCGCGTTCGGCGCGTTCCGCAGATCACTGCTGGAACAGCTCGGGGCGTGGGACGTCGGCCCCGGTGAAGATGGCGATCTGACGCTGCGCATCCTGAAGGCCGGCTATCGCGTCGCCGTGGCACCACTCGCCTTTTGCCTGACCGACGTCCCCACCGGTTGGAAGCGGCTGTTCAACCAGCGGAAGCGCTGGGACCGCACGGTCGTGACGTTTGAATGCCGCAAGCACCTGGATCTGTCGTTCTTCTGGTACTGCAACTTTCGGCTCATGCACTTGTACATGATGCTCGAGCGCTGGTACTTCAACATCGCCTGCGTGTTCACCTACTGGGGCTATGGGATCTGGTTGTGTTCCGTCTACGCAGGGAATGTCTGGCACCTGCTGGCGCTGCTGTATCTGTGCCAGTTGGCGCTGGAGGTGGTGCAGCTCCTGCTGTTGCTCGGGTACTCGCACACGCCGGGCCGCGACCTGCTGACGTCGCTGGTGATCCCCTTCTATCCGCTGTATCAGGCGTTTCTGAAAGCGGCGGATCTGGTGGCGATCATCGAGGAAATGTTCTTTCGCAAATCGCGGGACGACAACTTCGTGCCAGCCAGGGTGCGCGACGCGACATGGCACTGGTGATCTCCATCCCAACGCGCAGTTTGTGAAGTTGCGCCTCTTGGGAATGCAGCCCCAAAGGGGCGGGATTATGCCAGCCCAGGGCAACGCCCTGGGTTTGGTGGATTACCGGAAATACCAAGCCCTGAAGGGGCGACACTATTCAACGGAACGGCATCGGGCCGCCCCTTCAGGGCTCCAAGTTCCGTGACGGTCGCAACCCAGGGCGGCGCTCCCGCTGGTCGCTTGCCCTGGGCCAACTTAGGATCGGCGCAGAATTAATTGTCGTGGTTCGCTCCGAGAACCAACG
>JAYTIB010000737.1:0-3387 GCA_043732205.1 Schlesneria sp.
AACGAAACGAACTCGCCCGAGCCTCACACTACGAATCCCGTAACATCCTCCCGCCACTCAAGAACCGCCTCAGAACCTAAAGCGGACAGTAGAACTAGATGGCAGGGCGAAAGTCTTTCTTGAATTGCGAATTGACGATTGCAAACTTGACGTTTCCGACAAGAGTTCCGAAAGGACGTGGGGCACGTTTTCAACGTGCCCGTTTCCTGGCGATTTGAGCACGTTGAAAACGTGCTCCACGACTTTTGTCCGAAACGTCAAACTTCAAATGGAAAGACACCGGATCGTTCTTCAATTTGTACTTTGCAATCTCTTGACGAACTCGACTCAATGAGTCAAATGCCGGACTCGAAGGAGTCCCGCGAGACTCTGCCTCAGACCGTTGCGACCCCAGTTTGCGAAACGGTCTACCGGGTCAGTGGTGACGGGCAGAATGCTCGGTAACGGGTGAGGTCGCCACAAGACAAAATGCAGTCGTCGTCGATCACGTTGGCGTCAAGTCGATCACGTTGGCGTCAAATCGCCGCGTGCGACTCGATTGTGGTCCCACGGGCACCGAATCGATCGCCACGATCCCGGTTCCGAAGTCCGCCGGATCGTCGCGCAGCGGATCGGGACTTGTCCGAAGAAACCGGGCATTCCGTAAATTCAATAGAATCTTCCGATGAACAGATGTCATGCAGGAATGTTGGGCAGGGAGTTTGGCCGAAAAGAGAGATGTGAACCTGTGAGTTGCGCGGACGCACTTGGCGGCTGTCGGCGACCGGCACCGTCATGACCAAGGAACAGTCCATGAATTTCAAGAACTGGGAATCGACCATCCAAAAGATGACCGAAGAATTCAATCTGGAGTCAAAGGAGTCGGGCAAGAACCGGATTCTGACAGAATGGCGTCGGTCGCTGGCCAAGGAACCGCATCTGTTGCAACCGTTTCAAATTGATGAAATCGTGCGGGAAGTCCGCAAAAGACTCACGCCAGCCCGCGAGAAACCACTGGATCAACATTCCCAGGCTCGGATGACCGCGGCCACCTCCGCGAACTCGCTCTGATCTCTGAAGTTCGCGGCTTGATCGGGAACATCCTCGGGTTCTCCCGGTCGCCACGAATCCGTTGCGTACACTCGCCCGTCAGTCGCAAACACCAAGGCAAGCAGCAGATAAAAGTTGCCCCAGCTACAAGCACGACGCGCAAGCAGGTGTGTCTGAAAACTCACTCGCTTGCGCGTCGTGCTTGTATGCCGCTCGGCCAATCAGACGGCAGGCCATCGCAGGTCGCAAGGCGGCCCGGATGTCGGCGACCCAGACTCGGTAACGTGCCGTCATCGGGGGATCACGCGGCGGGTCGCGCGTTCAGCAATTCCTCAATCACCTGCACGAGGTCCGGGAATTGAAACGGCTTTTCGAGAAAGCGTTCGTCGGCGGTGATGGAGGGTGGCAGGTGCGATCCGATCAGCACGCGATTGGACTGCCGCCAGCGGGACTTGACCGATTCCGTGTCCTGTTCAGCATCCAGGTCGATGACGACGACGTTGGGCGACGGACCTGCGGCAGATCGTGACAGTGCCCGCAGACCGCGGCTGCGTTCCACCGTCGCGCCGCGCGGTTCCAGAACCGCCTTGAGCACTGTTTCCGTGTCGGAAGCTCCGCCAATCACCAACACTCGCCGCGCTGCGTCCACTCGGCCGTCCTTCCGTGTCTGACCGGGGTGGTGCGCAATGATCCGCCTCCACCCACTCATCCCTTGGGTCGATCCTTCGACCCGGCATAGCGGGCGGGACTGTAGTCGGAACTGCGGAGCCTGTCAAAATCAATTGGACCGGACGCGGGTTGCCGGTTCACAGCAGCATCACCAACCCCGGGATTTCGCGAATCCGGGAGTAGACCAGCAGCACTTCGTCGGACGATTGCACCCAGGCCACCACCGTCACGGCAATGTGCCGGCCGGCCGGGGTTCCGCGCGTTTCGAAGGGCGGATCGAAGTCCTGTTCCAGAACTTCCCGCACGATTGCGAGCACCGTGTCAACGAATTCACCGTCGGCCCGCCCCACCGCCTTGAAGACAAACTTGCCGGGGAATTGGTGGACCGATTCCAGCAGTTCGCGCGCGGGAAGAGATGTCATGAGTGTATTCCAAACTTTGGAGAACAAGCGGCGGGCCGCATCATACTTGACGGAGCATCGACGACAAGCCGGAGTGACGGTGTGCCAGACGGTGTGCGAAGGAGTCGGTTGCATGGCACTTGGCGGAGGTTGTCGAAGCGACTGAGTGTGACAACCTCGCTTGCGAAACCGTTCGCGCCAGATGAAACTGGCACCCCGCTCGAAAGCGTTTTCAGGTGCTGACGCGCAGATCCCTCCCAGTCTCCGAGGGGATCGCCGATGGGGTCACACATGATGGAATCTGATTTTCAATGAAGGGTTTGTGGTTGAACATTATGCAGGCGCTCGGACAGAAGAATGCCAAGTCGAAGGCCCCGATTTATGACGAGGAAGCTCGTGAGGGTCTGCGACGGGCGGGATGCTTCAATGCTCAACTGATGGATTTCATTCGGCCGCACGTGAAAGCCGGTGCGACGACACTGGCCTTGGACCGGATGGTCTACGAATACACGCTGGACCACGGCCACACCCCCGCCTGTCTGGGATACAAGGGGTATCCCAACACCATCTGCACCAGCGTCAACGAAGTCGTCTGCCACGGAATCCCCAACAAGATTGCGCTCCGCGAGGGTGACATCGTCAACCTGGACCTGACGACCATCGTGGAGGGCTGGCACGGCGATTCCTCCGAGACATTCCTGATCGAGCCCGTCGCCGAAGACGCCCGCAAACTGGTGCAGATCGCCTTTGATGCGATGCATGTGGGGATCGACACGATCCAGCCATACGGCAGGCTGACCGAGATCGGCCGGTCCATCGATCGATTCGCCCGCCTGCGTGGATACTCGGTCGTGCAGGAGTACCAGGGACACGGCCTGGGACGTCAGTTTCATCAGGAACCCGGTGTGCCGCATTACGTTCCCAAGTTGAACCCCTCACAGGTCATTCTTGAACCCGGCATGTGTTTCACGGTCGAGCCGATGATCAACGCCGGGACGTGGCGGACAATGCTCGACAAACGCGACAAGTGGACGGTCCGCACCATGGATCTGTCGCTCTCCGCGCAGTTCGAGCACACGGTGCTCGTCACGGAATCCGGACCGGAAATCCTGACGGTCACGGAACACGGACCGAAACCCGGACACCAGTTCTGACGGACCTCGACAGCCCCGGTGATTGGGTGTGCATCACAATTCTGGGTGAAATCGAATGAACGGGTTGTTGTCGACTCTGAAGGAGTAAGGCGAGCGGCAGATGAATGTTTGTCCCCATACAAGCTCGACGCGCA
>JAYTIB010000738.1:0-3387 GCA_043732205.1 Schlesneria sp.
GCCGATGCTCCCAAACTCAACGTGCTGCACATCGTCTCGGACGATCTCTGTGCGCGGCTCGGTTGTTACGGCGACCCGCTCGTGAAGTCGCCGAACATCGACAAGCTGAAGGCTCGCGGCGTGAGGTTCGACAAAGCCTACTGCCAGCTCCCGCTGTGCAACCCGTCACGGGCCTCGTTCATGACGGGGCTGCGGCCCGACACGACGAAGGTCTACGAGAACGCCACCTACTTCCGCAAAGTCCTGCCCGACGCCGTGAGCATCCCGCAGACGTTCAGTCGCGCGGGATATTTCGCCGCCCGCGTCGGCAAGCTCGATCACTACGGAGTCCCCACGCAGATCGGGACCGATGGTTTGGACGATCCTCCGTCGTGGCAACAGGTCGTCAACCCCAAAGGCCACGACAAGGAGGTCGAGGATCGCATCTTCACGCTGAAGAAGAGCGTGCAGGGTGTCCCTCAGTTTGGCGGGACGCTCAGTTGGCTGGCCGATGACGGGGAAGTCGCCGTGCAGACGGATGGCATCGGCGCGACCGAGGCGATCAAACTGCTGGAGGCTCATCGGGCCGAGCCGTTCCATACCTCGCACGGCGGAATTTACGGACGGATTGTTCGGGCATCCGCTCGCCGACTGTAGGCTTGTCGCTCCGCCGACAAGCGTCCCGTCGATCGTACGACGCAGATCACGATCGCCACCACACTGACCGACGCGACCGTCTATATGAAGTCCGATATCGCCGAGTGATACCGATTCCACTGGAACGCGGAACTCGATATTCGCGCGATCAAGCAGAACCTGAACAACGTGCGTTGCAAGTCTCCGGAAATGGTGCGACGCGAATTGTGGACGACGCTCCTCGCTGATAATCTCGTCCGCACGGCGGCCGCCGCGGCCGCACAGATCCATGACCGGCGTCCGCGTCAGATCCGCTTTAGGGGCTGTGCATTTTCTACTTCCGAGAGTGGCGTCACCGTAGGGTGCGCGGAGTCTTCGGAACGCACCGGCTGGAGAATCACTGTTCCCGCGATGGTGCGTTCCGAAGACTCCACGCACCCTACTTTGCAAACTCGGACGTAGTATGCCTCACGCGGGCCTGAATGAGACGTTTTCGTTTAACCGCGTGGGCAACGCCCCGCGTGTTTGACGCGGTGCCTGTGATCGACGCGCGGGGCGTTGCCCACGCGGTTAAACGACTCACTCTGGGCCGCGTGAGGTATAACGAGTCGCCGCGCGATTGGAGTGCGAAGCCGCTCGCCACAATGTCGTCTCGACCCCTGATTCGTTACCGAGTGACTTCGCGCGGCGGGCGGTCTGTCGTCAGGAGTTCGATCAACTGCGCGAACAGATGGCGTGAGGTGGCTCCTTCTTCCCAGGAGCGGATCACGCCGAAGCCACAGACGATCAGGCGGCCTCGGCCGGTGGGGTATTCGACATCCAGCCACGGCCAGCGCTGATTCGGTTTGCCAAACTCGGCGGTCAGCAAGTCGCCGCGCGATCGGAGTGCGAAGCCGCTCGCCACAATGTCGTCTCGACCCGGCCAGCGGTCCGCATCGAGACGCGGATCGAGTGCGGCAATCGCATCGCCGCGACGAAACGCCACGCGGCGCGGTGCTGACCCCTTCTCTTCATTCAATCCCGGCAGCGGCAACGATCCGCCAGCCGGTGCGAGACACAGCACCGGACGACCCTGCGACGCCACCGTCAACAACGCCTGGGCGAGGCCGGGATGTTCGTCGAACGAGACCTCTTCGCCCACGATCAGCAGGCCCTTGGAAGCCGCCTCGTCAGCGATCTCGTCCACCGATTCGAGCGGTTCGTAGGGGACGCCCAGCGCATCGAGTTCACACGCGGTGGTCTCCTCGGGATCAAACAGCGAAATGTCGAGTTGAGTGAGCCACTTCGACCGACCATCAAACGGATCGAGTGGAAAGACCCACAGCAGCTTCTCGACTGTGGCCGTTTCGATCTCATCGCGCAGCCCGACAAGCGACGCCTTGAGCACCCCGCTCTTCACCCCCTCGTGTCGGCTGTCGGGCATCTCGACCGTGACGAGCACCGTGGGCAGATTAGAGCCGAGTTGCTTGAACGGCGCATGACCAGACACCAGCGTTTCCGTCCCCATTGTGAACGACCAGCGCAACCGAGTCGTGGCGGGATCGACATTCCGTGCGGCAAACGTCAAGTCGGCGAACTCGCCCTCCAACAGAGCCTTCCAGCACGACTGGCATTCGAGGACGGGCGGTTCAGCGGCTGAAGCTCGCGCGATTAACAACAGCCCCACGACGAGCAGCAGACCACCGTAACGAGCCACCAACGCGACATTTCGTGATTCCAGCATGCTGCCCCCGGCAATCTGCGGACCTGCTCGACGTGAGACGGCAGTCTACGGCGACACCGTCCGCACAACAACAGGCGGCTGCGTTGGGGTCAGGGTAATCGCCTTTTTCAAATGGGGGTGCCACGGTCACGGAGTTTCGACGTGGCCGTGCGAGGACGTGAAGGCTGATTCCCCATCTCACGGCCACGTCGAAACTCCGTGACCGTGGCACCCAATCTTCCAGATTCAACAAGGCGATGGCCCTGGCGTTCTTGTGTCTTCACACGAACGTCGCCTGTCTTCACACGAACGTCGCCTCCCTCTCGCCGTGCTTTGCCAATCAACAATGTTCGCGGCAAAATGGGCGGCGCGACACCTGTGCCTCGCCCACTCTTCGACTCAACTTGTCCAGAGAGTCATCATCATGAATCTTGTTCGCCATCTGTTCCCGCTCGCGATTGTGATGTTCCTCGCGACTTTGGCTCGCGCCGCCGACACCATCCTGGAAGCTGGGGCCAAGCCCGTGATGCTTCAGGAAACGGGAGCGGGTGAGGGACCGGCATGGCATCCCGAACTCGGGCTGCTCACCAGCGGTGAGGGAAATATCAACCGACGTAATCGCGAGGGCAAGACCTCCGTTTATCGTGAGAACGCCGGTTCAAACGGCCTGATGTTTGATCGCGAAGGACGGCTCATCATTTGCGAACCGGTGCTGCGTCGCGTGACCCGACTCGACAAGAGTGGGCAGCTCACCGTGCTGGCCGACCGCTACGAGGGGAAGCGGTTCAACCAGCCGAACGATGTGACGATGGACTCGAAAGGCCGCATCTATTTCTCCGACCCGCGCTACGGGGACCGCACCGGCATGGAGTTGCTCGACAAGAGTGGCAAGCCCCTCGAAGGAGTTTACCGCATCGATCTCGATGGCCGCGTGACGCGGATCATCGAGCATGAGGCCGACCGGCCAAATGGCCTCGTCGTCACACACGACGACAAGTTTCTGTTCGTCGCCGACAACAACAACGATACGGTCGGCGGTGCTCGCAAACTGTGGCGGTTTGACCTGAAGG
>JAYTIB010000739.1:0-3381 GCA_043732205.1 Schlesneria sp.
CCGATGAGCGAGTTTGTCTGTCCGAGTTGTTTGGCGGCCTGATCGAGGCCGGTACTCAACCGGATTTCCCGCGCGCGAGCCATGAGCAAACCGAAGGTCACGGCCTGCGCGTAGCCATCGGCGAATTGAGCGTTGTTCGCCTCGGGAAAGAGTAGCTTCCGCCAGTCGGCGGCGAGGGCGGTGAGGGCCGGACTTTGGAGTTCGAGTTGCTCGGTCACCTCATCGCGGAGCAATCGGCAAAGGCGGGCCGCGACCTTCGCCAGTTCCTTGGCGCTCGTCGGCGGGATCGGCTCCCACCGAAAAAAGTTGTCGAATAGGCCGACCAATTCGGGCGGAGCATCAAGGGCCGAACCAGAGGTTTCGACATCTCCCTTGAGAGACACCACCGCTCCTTCCAACTGCCCGCTACGGTACAGGCTGAACTGGTTGCCGTCGGTGTAGAGCAGGTTGGGCAGCGATTGGAGTTTCTCCCATTGTTCCTTGTCGTGGCCGCGAAACTTGCGCGGATCGGCTCCCTTGCCGGGTGCCTTGATCTCGATGAATCCGACCAGCGCGTTGCGCAACGTGATCGCGTAGTCCGGGCGGGTCTTGAGCGCGGCGATCGAGGACTCGCCGACCGCTGCCACCGCCTTCCGTGGAAAGCCACAGAGTTCGGCCAGATCGTCGATGAGTCCCTCAAGCGGCGCGCGGAGTTGATCTTCCGGTTCCCCTGAAGCGGCAACGTTGCGGAGTTTCGCTTTCGCCTCAGCACCGTAGTGGCCAATGACAGTTTGGAGTTTCAGGGTCATACGAGTCCGCGTCGGAAAGTGTGATTTGAGCCGGCAACTCGAATTACATCGGATACGGGTTCTCCGAACAAGTCACCGTGTGCGGGGGCGACGGTCGCGGGTGTGCGTCACGAATCCGGTCGGAATCCGAAATGCCGTTCTTGCAAGTCTGTCGAAGTCGCGACGGCTCTTGGGCGAGCGGCAGGAATCGGCAGACAAGCACGCTGCGCAAGAGACAAGCGCGATGCGCAAGCGAGTGAGTTTTCAGGCACACACACACACACACACACACACACACACACTCGCTTGCGCGTCGTGCTTGTATGCGCGTCGTGCTTGTCGGGGGACAAACATTCATCGGCCGCTCGCCTGACTCCTTCAGAGTCGACAACAACCCGTGCATTCGATTTCACCCGGAATTGTGAGGCACACCCGTGCCCATCCTCCGGGTCAGTGGGCGGAGTGCTGGCAGAGAAAGTCCAGGACTTCCTGACTGTCTTTCACGGGTGAAACGGTCGCGTCCTGATAGATGTTGCGTCCGTCTTTGCCGATCACAAATGTCTGTCGCTCCACCGCGAAGTCTCGTCGGATCTTGATCGCCGCGCCATCCGCGTCCACGACCTCTTTGCCCTCGGCATCTTTCACCATCGCCTTCCCTCCCGCCCGCAGCGGCACCCCAAACTTGCGAGCAACATTACCCTCGAAGTCCGCCAGCAGCGCATAGTTCAGCCGGTGCGTTTGCTTGAACATCCGGTGCGCCGCGACGATGTCGCCGCTGATGCCGATCACTTCCACACCCTGATTTTTCAGATCGCGATCACAATCCCGATAGCGCACGGCCTGCCGAGTGCAGCAGAACGCGAAGTCGCTGGGATAGAAAAACACGACGATCACCTTCTTGCCGACATGGTCCCGCGAATCCCAGATCTGACCCTGGTCGTCGAGGCATTTGAAGTCCGGAACCAGGTCGCCCACCTCCAGCCCTTGGGCGTGGCAGACGGCAGCCGCCATCATGCAGCCACTCAGGATTCCGATCGTCGTGAAGAGTCTGGCCGCGTACCGCATGTTTCAATCCTTGCTGAAAGGTTTGGCGAATGCCGGGAGACGGGAATCCAACACGCGATTCACGATCCGGACGAATTGGCTCGGGATGGAACTGAATCTCGTGAGCGTTTCCAGTGTTCAGGACACCGGACCGCCACCAGTTAAGACTCCGGCGGCGGTCGAACGGAGCGCGCTTTGTTTGCAGATTGTTTCATGGACGTGTCCGACAACTGTCGTGGAGCACGTTTTCAACGTGCTCGAATCACTTGGAAACAGGCACGTTGGAAACGTGCCCCACGCCCTGTTTCCGACGTTTGTCGGAATCGTCTTCGTTGTCATGAAACACCCGCCGGAACTGTGGCGGCGCGTTCATCCCACGTGGAAGACGCGGGTTCACGAAACCAGATCCATCCGATTCGATCGCCCGACAATCCCTGTGCCACCGCAAGTTGTCATCAGCCAGGGGCCGTCCGGTTCCAATGGGATTCCGGAATGGGTGCCGCGCCGACGATCGGTCGCCGCATTGGGCTATCCCGGATGATTCACCACGAAAAACACGAAAGACTCGAAAGGGAAGAACTGTCGGGAGTTCTGATCCCAAGTGACCGCCATGGCACGACGAGCAATGTCTTGAGATGCACTCCCGCAACTCTCTTCACTTTCGCGTCTTTCGTGGTTCCTCATGAATAATCCGGGCTATTGATCCGGTCGTTCCAACAACCGCGCGGTTTTCGGGACGATGCGAAGCGCCCAGGCATCTCCATTGGTCGTGACGCCATCGCTCGATAGCGCAGAGTCACCGTAGTGCAAAGGCCCGGAACCACCGAGGCGCGCTCGGAGGGGTGGCGATTGATGTCGAGACGGAAGATTGCGAAGTCGCCAGTGACGCCGATGTGGCGAGCGATCGACTTTGGGAACGTCGTCCCGATGCGCAAATTCTGGTCGAACGAATTGGGTATCCCGCCGTCTTTCACGCGCTGGGCATGCGGGGCTTGCCATGATCGTCGGTGACATCGACGCGAACCCCGAAGCCAGAGTCACGCTGTCGCTCATTCACAAGGAACGAAGTCTGGACGTCTGGTTCTTGGTGGATTCGGGCTGCAACGGTTACTTGGCAGTCCCGCAGTCGGTCGTGAGCCAACTCAGCCTGTCACGGGCCACCGTCCAGCGCGGAACGACCGCAGACGGACGAGTCAGCGACTTTGACACGGTTGATGTGTGTGATTTGGGACGACCAACCGAAATTCATTCGCGCCCAGGTTCTTGACGAACCCTTGATTGCAACGCGGATGCTCAGCGGCCACGACCTGCAAGCCCGTTGGGAAGTCGGGGGAAAACTTCGGCTCTCGTTGATCCCGCCGGTTTGACTCGCACCGAGGCGCGTCACGCTGCGACGCCACCAATCACTTTGCGAGTGCTCCGGCTTGACGGAGCTTTGGAATCGTCGCGGAGCGACTTTCTTCGGACCGAGCCGCGAGGAAAGGGCTGCGCCCGAAAATTCCAAAGCGGGGTCAAGCCCCCGCACTCCCAAAGTGGCCAACTCAGCGGCACGCCGGGACATTTCCTCGGT
>JAYTIB010000740.1:0-3379 GCA_043732205.1 Schlesneria sp.
TCCCGTCGGCGGAGCGACGGGACTACAGTAACGGCACCTCAAATCAACTCCGGCAGCGGCTCGTAAATCGGATCGACCAAGTACTGCGGGCGACCGGAGACGTCGGGCAGCATCGTGCGGGCGACGTCGATCCCCAGGCAGCGGTAGAGCGTCGCGAAGACTTCCTGGAAGTGGACCGGTCGTTCCTTGGGATGTTCGCCGAGTTTGTTCGTCGCGCCGATGACCTGTCCCATGCGCATGCCGCCCCCCGCGAGCATCGCGCAGGCGACCTGCGGCCAGTGATCGCGGCCGCCGTTCTTGTTGATGGTCGGAGTGCGACCGAACTCGCCCCACACGATGACCGACACGTCCTTGTCCAGGCCCCGGTCACGCAGATCGTCGAGCAACGCAGTCAGGCCCTGATCGAGAACCGGGAAGTGATCGCGGGCATTTTCAAAGTTCGTGCCGTGCGGTCGGCCGTGCCAGTCCCAGCGTCCGTAGGCCAGCGTGACCACGCGCGCCCCGGCTTCGACGAGGCGGCGCGAGGCGAGCAGGTAGTCGTTCATCAGCGGCCCCGCATCGCCGTAGCCGGCATTCTCCGGAGCCCCGCGGCCATAGCGATCACGCACGCGCGGGTCTTCCTGTTCCAGATCAAGTGCGTCGACCAGCTTGCTCGATGTGAGGATTCCAAACGCGGCCTGATACTGAGATTCGAGGCCGACCAAGGCACCGCTCTTCTCGGCATCCCGTTTCAGGCGGTCGATCTCATCCAGCAGCAGCCTGCGGTTCCGCAGGCTTTCCACGCTGATTCCCGTCAGACCGAGACGCGCCTGTTCGGCGTTCGGAGAGAACGGCGCGTGAGCTTGTCCCGCAAACCCGGCCTGACCGGGATCGGCCCAGCCTCCCCCCTTCATGCGCGGTGAGAGTCCGATGAACGGCAGTGTTCCCGGTTCGACCGGCCCTTGAATTTTGGAGACGGCGGCACCCAGAGATGGCCAGCCCCCCGCCGGCTGAGCGTTCACGCTGTGCCCGGTCATGCACTGAAACGCCGCGTGACGTCCCTCGGAACCAACCAGTGAGCGGATGATCGCCAGCCGGTCCATGCGCTGCGCCAGCATTGGCAGCAGTTCGCAGATCTCGATGCCGGGAACCTTCGTGGCAATCGGCTGGAATTCGCCGCGGATCTCGACCGGTGCGTCCATCTTCAGGTCGACCATGTCCTGATGCGGCGGTCCGCCGGACAGGAACACCATGATCACGGACTTGTACGATTTCCGTCCCGTGGCCGCCTCCACGCGCAGCAGATCGGGCAGCGCGATCCCGCCCATCCCCAGCCCGCCGATCTTCAGCAGCGACCGGCGGCTGATCCCGTCACAAAACCGATGCCGCGTCCCGAGCACATTCAACATGAGCCAACCCTCCACATCACGCATCAGCCATTGCCAACACGAATGAAGAGTATGAAGTATCCCGGCCGGTTGTCCATGCTGAACAATCGGACGCGATCGACTGCGACCATGATTGGGGATGCCGAAGGGTTGGTCCATACTTCACGCGGTCATGAGTGAGATGTTTGACAGAGCCGCGCCCGTCAGGAAGCGGTCTCTGGATCCCGCTTCCTGACGGGCGCGGCTCAAACGGTTGGTGGGTGAGCACCCGAGTTTTATCCGTGGCGGTCTCAACGGCTTGGCGTCCAACTTGACGTCGATCTTCCGGCGGATCGGCGTCAACATGACCGGCTGGTCGGTTTCCGCTACGATGCCGCGCCGGCTGATGGCACGGGACGACTGATCACACGTGATGGCAATCGAAGGCGGACATGGGGAATTGGAACGCATGAGTCAGGAACAACATCAAGATCCGCTGCACGGGGTCACGCTCGCGATGATGCTGGAGCGGCTCGTGACGCACTTCGGCTGGGACGAGATGGGCCGCATCATTCCGATCCGCTGTTTCACGTACGACCCCAGCATCAAGTCGAGCCTGACGTTCCTCCGGAAGACACCGTGGGCGCGGGCGAAGGTCGAGGGGCTGTATCTCGACTGCCTGGATGAGATCGCCCCGCAACAATCGACTGAGGAATGAGCGGCACGCGGGTCACGTGCGCAACAAAAGCCTTTTGACGGCGGTACATCTTCGACTTCCGAGAGTTCGCCAGGACTTCCTTGGTATTCATCTTTCTGCCTCTCTCTTTCTGTCTCCCTCCCGTGCCAGTACAGGAAGAAGGAGACAGAAAGAGAGAGGCAGAAAGATCATTGAGCCGCATCGAGCGGGTCGACTCGCGATCCCCTGCGCCGCGTGCAATTCCGGGCCTCGTCCGTCAGAATGTGCCGCCGAAAGATCCGTTGGATTTCCCATTCATTCGCCGAAGGAAACATGCCATGAAACGCCGGTGGCTGGTCGCTGGATTGATCGCAGTTGTGGTGGGACTGGCGTTCCGGGGAACGCGGTCCGAACGAGTGACCGCTGGAGAACAAGCCGTGAAAACAGAATCGACTCCGCTCATCCTGCACGCCCGATTCCCCGTCGCCGTGAAGCAGAGCGACGGCTCCACGAAGGGCGGGACTGTCGAGAAGGAAGTCGAATGGGATCCGAAGCAGACCGCGCTGATCATCTGTGACATGTGGGACAATCACTGGTGCCAGGGGGCCGCCAAGCGCGTCGAGGAACTGGCCGTCCCGATGAACAAGGTGGTCGCCGCCGCCCGGAAACGCGGCGTGTTCATCATCCACGCCCCCAGCACCACGGTCGATTTCTACAAGGACTCGCCGCAGCGAAAGCGGGCTCAGGCGGCCAAGTTCGTCAAGACTCTCGCGCCGCTGTCGACCGTCGAGCGCTGGGGCACCGCGTGGTGCTATCCCGATCCGAAAATTGAATCGGCACTTCCCATCGACGACACCGACATGGGCTGCGACTGCGCCACGAAGTGCGAAATCGTTCCGCCGTGGACCCGCCAGATCAAGACGATCGACATCGCCGGCGAGGACGCGATCACTGACAACGGGCAGGAAACCTTCAACCTGCTCGCCGAGCGGGGGATCGACCACGTGATCATCCTGGGCGTCCACCTGAACATGTGCGTCCTCGGCCGCCCGTTCGCGATCCGTCAGTTGGTCACCCAAGGCAAGAAAGTCATCCTGGTCCGCGACATGACGGACACGATGTACTGCTCGAAGATGAAGCCGTTCGTCAATCACTTCGAGGGGACCGACCTAGTCATCTCGCACGTGGAACAGAACTGGTGCCCGACGATCACCAGCGCCGACTTCGTGGGCGGCAAGCCGTTTCGCTTCGCGGAAGACAAGCGCCTTCAAAAAGTAGTTCATTGAGACTTCTCACGACGGGAATTGTCCGGTTCAGCGCGTCCCGTCGGCGGAGCGACGGGACTACTGTAGTCCCG
>JAYTIB010000741.1:0-23311 GCA_043732205.1 Schlesneria sp.
AAAATCAAAAATCGGCAATCCAAAATCCCCGCCCCCCACCCGAGCCACCAGCCGCTCGAAATCCAGTCGTGTGCAGGCATGCCCGCGCGCGAGGGCCGCCCGCTCCAGATCGCGGTAGTACCAGCTTCCCTCGCTGGCGAGGATGCCAATCTTCAAGCCGGGGTGATTCAAGACGGTGTACTCCGCCCGACTCGCGTGACTGTCTTCGTTTAACCGCGTGGGCAACGCCCCGCGCGTATTGAGCGTGAATCGCCGCTCACGCGCGGGGCGTTGCCCACGCGGTTAAACGAGGAACAACGTCTGATTGACCCGCTCAAAACCCAAACGACCGTTTCAACACGTCGACGTTGACCCGGCCGGCGACGTGGACGCGTCCGGTTTCGACGTTTTGGATGACGATTTCGGCGGGGCTGAAGAGCAGGGGGTCGATCTTGTAGAAGTCGCGGCCGGCCGCTTCGAAGATTTCCAGGAACGGGCGTCCGTATGACGCGGACGATGCCGACGGGACGCGGGTCACGATCTCCGCGATCGACTCGTCATCGCCCATGACCCACAGCGTGACTCGTCCGCCGTACAGGATCGCGTCGTTCGTGCGGCCGATTCCCTCCATGTCGTTCTTCGCGACCGGTGGCAGCGGCGCACTGCCGACCGCGCTGCGAATCCGGTTCACGTCGAACCCGAGTTCATACAGCTTGTGCAGCGCCGTCTCGACAGAGCGGGCGACGACTTGCAGATTGCCCGCCATGCTGGATGTCGGCGCGACGCAGAGCACGACATCCTCCGGTTCGACCCCGGTTTCCTCGGCGATGTATTCGAAGACCTCGGCACCGGGGAGCTTGCCGGTCTCCAGCACACCCACGACCTGCTCGGCCTCTTCGCGATACCACAACTTGTCGAACAGCGGTTCCTTGGCGGCGACCGCGCGCATCGGCCCCGATCCCATCGCAAAGAACTTGTCGACGTTGATCTGCCATCCGGCGTACTGGCTGAACAAACAGGCCGCCACCGGTGAGTCCGTCTGGACGACCACATGCTGCCAGCCGATGTCACCCAGCAGGCCGGGGACGATGGCGATGTCCGCCAGCCCCGACAGGCAGATCGAAGCGAGTGCGCATCCCGCCTCCAGACCTCCCTCGGTCTCGACGCCAAAGTCGAGCAGCAGCCCATTGCCCGGAACATCGACCTGGGCGATCCGCAGATCCTCGGGTCCGTCGGCCACGTCTTCAATCAATTGCGAGGCGAGTTCGTTCAGTTCAAGATTCATTGCGAGTCCGGTCAGGGGGAGCTGGTCCCCGTTGCGACAATCTTTTCGGGCCATCAAACCAGCGGAAAACACGGCCTTCTTGCGACGGCCTGATGAGGACGTCGCGCTGCGGACATCCACATTTGTCGAAACAGCAGAATCGAATTCGGTAGTTTCAAGTTCGCACCGTAGCTGAACTCGCAAGAGTTCAGAGGGTTGTGAAAATCGGCTGAATTCTTGCGAATTCAGCTACAGCACCGTGGCACTCTGGATTTCACTTCGACTTCGGAACGGCTTCCGATTTTCCGGCGTCAAGTTCCGTGATCTCCTGCCGCTGGAAGCGTAGACGAATCTCCTGCTGGCAACAATCACACGGTTTGATTTCGTACATGGGGATCGAACAGACGTCGCACCAGTAATCGGTGTACTGCCGCTGTCCCTGTTCGTCGAACGTGTAGACGGACATGACGTGCAGATACGGCAGTCCTTCACGGCGAAAGCCGAACAACTCGACGTCGCGCCCGCGCAGCCGCTCGTCCTGAACGAAGGCCCGGCCGCGCCAGTCGGGCAGGATCGGAATCAACTCACCCTTTGCCGTTTCGAGGGCCACCTGGTTCTTTAACTCGTCGGCGTAGGCTTTGACGCCGCGGCGCTTCAGGGCGTCGAACACTTTGACGACGCGGCCCTTGAACAATTGCCGGGCGGGTGTCGGCTCCGGCTTGGCGTTGTCGGCGGGCTTCGGTGGCGGCGGTTGCGACTGTTGACCGGGCGGGCTGTCGTCCGACCAACTGCCGACGGTCAGCGCGACCACCGCGATGAGGCTCACGAAGCACAACTTGCCGCCGTATCCGTTCGTCATTCTGTTTCTCCCGCAACTCATCCTACGGTGTGACAAGCGCCACACTCCAAGGCATCCGCCCAATGGCACTCACTTTACTAACCCGACGCGTGAGTTTTGAAGTTGCGATGTTTTGGATTTCAGCCCCAAAGGGGCGGTGTTATGCCAGCCCTGGGCAACGCCCAGGGTTGGCGGATTGCCGGGAATACCAAGCCCTGAAGGGGCGGCACTATGCATTCGATGGACATAGGGCCGCCCCTTCAGGGCTCCAAAATCTGTGACCGGCTCTACCCAGGGCGGCGCTCCCGATGGTCGCTTGCCCTGGGCTAACTTAGGGCTGCCCCGTTGGGGCGTAAATCCAAAACAGCGCAATTTCAAAACTTGTGCTTCAGGCTTTGATTCGCACGTTGATCGGCACGTACAAGGCTCTCGAACAGTGCCGTCCTACGCGCTCGCCGTTCTGCGCCGAAACCGGCCGACAATCCAGAATGGCGTCAGCAGGACTCCGGCGGTCACCGTCCACGGTGTGAACGCCACCACGATCAACACGACGGCCTTGCCCACTTGTTCCAACGTCTGTAGCGATCCCTTGAACGTGACTGAAATCAGTGACGAGAACGTGGGCTCCGTGAAATGTTGCCGCTCAGACAACGTCACGACGACGGTCGCCAGGTCCGTCTTGTTCTTCAGCAGGTTGAACTGACCCTGCAGTTGTTCGACCTCACCCCGCACGCGACTCAACTCGCGCTCGCATTCCAACGTGTCTTTCAGTTCGCCGGTCTTTTGCAGATGGCTCAGCAGCCGCAGTTCGCTGGCCTGTTTGTTCCGCAACCGGGCGTCCAAGTCGGCGTAGGCTTCGGTGACGTCCTGAGACTCGCGCGAGTTCCGTTGCAGTTCGCCGAGTGTTTCCAACTCGCCGACGAATCCATCGAACCGGGAGACCGGCACGCGAACCGTCCACGAGCTTTGCCGGTAGCCCGTTCGGCCCGTGGTTTCCTGACGCGACAGGTAGCCCCCCGACTCTTGCACCGACTTGACCAACGCCTGCAGTCGTTGCTGCGCGGCGGACAAATCGTCGACCAGGATTTCGATCTGGCTCGTGTAGATGATCTTGCGTTCCACCGAAACGGCGGGACCGTCCGGTGCCGGAGGATTGGCGTTGGGTGCCGGTGCAACCTGCGGCGCGCGCGGTCCCGGATGGTCGGTCGCACCGCCACATCCGCCGGCATAAGCCGCGACCAGACAGAACAGCGCCAGGCATCGACTCGATGGTTTGGAAAGCATGGAATGACGCTCCTGAACAAGACATCACGGTTGACGACTTCCGGCACGAAGGATCAATCAACAGATCCACGGCACCGGCGTGTTATTCCCTCGTCACCGCTGAAGCTGATTCCAATCATGCGTGGCGCAGCAACGGTGCCCATTTGACGCTGGAGAACTTGTAGGGTGGGACCAGCGGCGCTTCGCCGCGCCGGCCCACCATCAATTCTCGATGATTCCTGATGGTGGGCCGGCGCTCGAAGCGAGCTGGTCCCACCCTACACTGAAAAGAACGCGATGGCCCTTCATGTCTTGCCCGCAGCGTAGTCGAGAACACATAATGCGGCCCGTTCGTCCCGGACTTCCTTCCGCCTCGAAAGCCCTCCCGATGAGTCCCTTTGATTCGTTGCGTGCCGAGCGATTGAAATCCCTCGTCTGCCGGCGTGACCTGTTGAAGATCGGACCGCTGGCGATTTCGGCGTCGGTCCTCCCCAGCCTGATGACGGGATCTGTTCGCGCCGAGATCGCGGTGGCCCCCGCGGCCAAGGCGAAGTCGATCATTTTTCTGTGGATGGCGGGCGGAGTCACCCACATCGATTCGCTCGACCCCAAGCCGGAAGCTCCCGAACAGATTCGCGGAACACTCGGGGCGATCCCGACCGCGCTGCCGGGCGTGTTCTTCAGCGAGGCGTGTCCGAACCTGGCCCGCATTGCGAAAGACCTGGCCGTGGTCCGCTCGTTCTCGCACGACAGCGACGATCATCTGCTCAGTCAGGTCTACACGCTGTCCGGCCGCAAGGTGACGCAGGCCCAACTGTTCACCGAGCCGAACATCGGGTCGATCGTGCAGTACCTGCTCGGTCCGCGCAACGGCATGCCCGGCTACATCGCCGTGCCCGGGATCACGCGCCCCGGACCACCGCCGCACAACCTGTTTGTGGGCGGCTGGCTGGGCAACCAATACGCTCCGTTCTGCGTTGGTGGTCAGCCCGAACAACCGGACTTCACCGTCGGTGACAAGTCCGAGAATCCCTCACCTCGCGCAGACGAGGACTTGAACCCGCCGGAGCTCCGCTTCCCGCAGGAAGTGACCATCGGCCGGTTGGAACGGCGCAGTCAGTTGCGCACCAGCCTGGAAGAATCGCTGCGTGGCGTCGAACGGGCCGGGGGATTGCCCGCGATGGAAGGTCACTACGGCGGTGCCTTCAAGCTGCTGATGTCGCCGCAGGTGCGCAACGCATTTGACGTGACGACGGAGTCGATTCAGACACACGAAGAATACGGCCACACGAAGATCGGGGGACGTTGTCTGTTGGCTAGGCGACTCGTCGAAGCGGGGGCGCGCTTCGTGATGGTCGACTATGGCTACGATCCCGACTACGGCAACCTGTGGGACATCCACAACGTGCGCGAACAGAAGTTTCCGCATGTCTCCGAGATGGTCAAGCGCGGCTACAACGTCGCGGGGATCGACAAGGCGTTCGCGGCGCTGATCACCGACCTCAAGCAGCGCGGCATGCTCGACTCGACGATGGTCGTGTATCTCACCGAGTTCGGCCGGACTCCAAAGATCAACGCTCTCGGGGGCCGCGACCACTGGGGCAAATGCGGCTCGATGTTCTTCGCCGGCGCGGGAATTCAAACGGGTCAGGTCGTCGGCACCACCGACCCGCATGCCGCCTATCCGATCACCCGGCCGTACGGTCCCGCCGACATCTCGGCCACGATGTACCACGGTTTGGGAATCGAACCCGAATCGCGCGTGCCCGATCGTCTCGGCCGGCCCGTCGCGGTGCTCGATCATGGCGAGCTGATCGCCGAAGTGCTGGCGTGACGTCTACTGTAGTCCCGTCGCTCCGCCGACGGGACACGACGTCGGCGGAATGTCCGGTCGCCAGCAGGATGTCCGGTCGGCGGAGCGACCGGACTACGGTCGATGCCCCCTGCTCTGAAAGCCGCCTCGCTTGAGTGCCACCACCGATTTTGTCACCGCCCTGCGACGGGGACTTGAACGATGCCAAGTCCACGATGCCGCCGTCCTGATCGGCGTCTCGGGCGGCGCGGACAGCGTGGCCCTGCTGCGCGGCCTCGTCGAGCTGCGAGAGGAGTTCTCGTTGACGCTGCACGTCGCACATCTCAACCACAAGCTGCGCGGTGCGGCCAGCGACGACGATGCGGCGTGGGTCGAGCGGCTGGCCACGTCGCTGAGCCTTCCCGTCGAGAGCGGCTCCGTCACGAACGATCTGGCGAACGAACGCGGTGGAGTGGAGGAGGCTGCGCGGGACGCCCGGCATCGGTTCCTCAACGAGACCGCCGCGCGCGTTGAATGCAACACACTCGCGCTCGCGCACACGGCCGACGATCAGATCGAAACCGTGCTGCACCACCTCTTTCGCGGCACGGGGCTGTCCGGGTTGCGCGGCATCCCCTCGGAACGGCCACTGCCCGGTGACATCCGACTCGTGCGGCCCATGCTCTCGATCCGCCGCCAGCACGTTGAGGCGTACCTGCGCGAACTCGGACAAGACTTCCGCACGGATGCGACGAACATCGATACGAGCCTGACTCGCAACTGGCTCCGCCACGAGTTGCTGCCGCTGTTGCGAAGCCACTTCGGTGACAAGGTCGATCTCTCGCTGACCCGCCTCTCCGAACAAGCCGCCGAGATCGAGACGACGCTCACCACGCTCGCCGAACGGTTGCTCGATCAGTCGCTGCTCGATGCGCAGCCAGACATGGTCCGCCTCGACACGCGACCGCTCGCCAATCAGCCTCGGCATCTCGTGCGCGAAGTCTTCGTCCAGTTGTGGCAACGCCAGCAGTGGCCGCGCCAGGCGATGGGCTTCGGCGAGTGGAACCGTCTGGCCGAGGTCGTCTTGGTCGGCGGCGACACGAATCTGCCGGGCAACATCCGCGCGCGGCACGCTCCGCCCGGCTTGGTGGTCGTGGAAAAAACAACTCTTCAATCGGCCGTGCGTTCATAGAAGTTTTTCGCCATCGGAAAGCCGCCGCCACTGGCCCATTCGCGCTGCGAATGTCCGCGGTCAGGAATTGTTCGGACGACTGGCAATGGGGTTTGCAAGTTCGTGGAATCTCCCCCGGCGACTGGTTACGATGCCGCCCCCATGAGTCAGGCGATTCGGGCCGAGTTCGCTCCCGCTCGATGGCCGACAGCTTTCATCGACCATTCACCCTGCCAGTCACCCGGAGACCACACCCCATGAGCGGCGCATTTGAGGCGAGTTCCGAACGGAACAGCAAGATCTTGTTTTGGGGGTGCTTCGTCGCCCTGATCACCACCGCCTTCGCATTTGTCGGGCGGTTGTCGCTCATCAACACGTGGGCCGCCGAGTTCAATCTCGATCCGGCGCAGGCAGGCAGTCTGGCCGGTGTCGGCATCTGGCCGTTTGCGGTCAGCATCATTCTGTTCAGCCTGGTCATCGACAAGATCGGCTACAAGACGGCGATGATGTTCGCGTTCGGCGGCCATCTCGTCTGGACGGTGATGGGTGTCTCGGCGTACTTCGTCGGCACGGTCGGCGGCGACAAGGTTCTGGGCTACAAGCTGCTCTATTGGGGCAGCCTGATCTGCGCGCTGGCCAATGGGACCGTCGAAGCCTTCATCAATCCCGTCGTGGCCACAATGTTCAGCAAGGAGAAAGCCAAATGGCTGAACATCCTGCATGCCGGTTGGCCCGGCGGACTGGTCATCACGGGGCTGCTCGTGATTGCCATTGATACGTTTGCCAAGGGAACGCCCTGGGCGGTGAAAGTCGGCCTGATTGCCGTTCCGACGGTGATCTACTTCCTGATGCTGATCGGATTGAAGTTCCCACAGAGTGAACGCGTTTCGGCGGGTGTCACCGACCGCGAGATGCTTCAGGAATTCGGCGTGGTGGGCGCGCTGATCGTTTCGATTCTGGTCGTCCTGCAACTCATGGACTTCTTCGCGGTGGGTGGTGTCACTCCCACGATGGCGAAGTACGGCTTCGTCGCGCTCGGGGCGGTGCTCACGCTCGCCTTCGGTGCCTACACGCAGACCGTGGGCCGCCCGCTGCTGATTTTCCTGATCATCATCATGATGCCGCTCGCGACGACGGAAATCGGGACCGACGGCTGGATCACGGGGATCATGGAAGGGATTGCCGAACGCGAAGGATTCCACGCGGCGTGGGTGCTAGTGTACACGTCGGCGATCATGCTCGTCCTGCGATTTTTCGCCGGTCCGATCCTGCACACCCTGTCGCCGTTGGGCCTGCTGGCCATCAGTGCCGTGCTGGCGATTGTGGGCCTGACCTACCTGAGCTTCGCGCAGGGACTCGCGATCTTCGTGGCGGCGACACTGTACGGCTTCGGCAAGACATTCTTCTGGCCCACCATGCTGGGAGTGGTTTCGGAGCAGTGTCCAAAGGGAGGCGCGTTGACGCTCAACGCCATCAGCGGCATCGCGATGCTGGCGGTCGGAACGCTCGGCTTTCCCTACATCGGCATCCTGCAAACCAGGGTCCAACAGGCGGCTCTCGTTGAGAACGCCGACGTGCAAAAGACGGTTCCCGGAATCGTCGACAACGGGAAACTCACGGTGTTGAAGGAGAAGACGATCTACGAAGTCTTGTCCTACCAAGACATCGACAACGACAAGGTTGACGGCCTGATCGCGAAGCTGCCCGCCGCCGATCGTGAGGCGGCCAAGAAAAAGGTGAAGGACGTGAGTGCCGAGAGCAACCAGCACGCGCTGCGCGACATGGCGATCTTCCCGACCTTCATGCTGGTCTGTTACCTGATACTGATCGCCTACTTCAGGTCCAAGGGTGGATACAAGCCGATCGAACTGGGTACTGCTGCGCACTGATGCGCGGTCGCGGCCCGTAAACGTCCCAACAACCGGGAGTGTCTGCGAAGATGCTCCCGGTTGTGTCGTTGCAGGAGACTCGCGTGTCACAGTCACATTTCGATCCAAAATCCGATGGCGACCTGTCCGTCGCACTTGCAGATCTCGAGGTTCGGGCTCATCAGCAAGAGACGGAACTCCGACGGCTGAAGTGGTGGGGATTGATCGCTGTTGTCATGCTCACTGCCGTCGTTGGATGGCTTTGCTTCTGGCAAAACCTGGGGATTCTTGCTGGTCACTTCGTGACGCCGCCACCCGTGGTGTTTGCACCACCGATGTTGCCCGCGCCGCCAGCACCACTGCCAGACCTTCGAGATGTTCCGATGGCCGTAATCGATCTGGCTCCAGGAACAGTCATCGATCCTCTACACCTCGGTATCGGCAAAGTGATCGCTGCTGAGGTGCAGGACACTGTATTGCATTTCGAGCGAGATCTCGTTGGCAAGCGGGTCAAGACTTGGATCGAAGCGGCAACTCCAATTCGGTCAGAGCAGTTGGAACACATCAACACGAACGACGGCACCGAGACATCACCCGACGAGTAGTTCCGAAATCATGTCGCCGCCAACACCCCAGCGTGAGTTTGCCGTCGATGTCGTGCGCCGGTTGCGCGCGGCGGGACATGCCGCGTTGTTTGCGGGGGGATGCGTCCGCGACCTGCTGCTGGGCCGGGCGGCCAAGGACTACGATGTCGCCACGACCGCGCGGCCGGAACAGGTGCGCGACCTGTTCGGTCACAAGCGGACGCTGCCCGTGGGGGCCAGCTTCGGCGTGATCATCGTGATGGGGCCGCGCGACGCCGGGCATGTCGAAGTCGCCACGTTTCGCACCGAGGGCCCGTATCACGACGGACGCCGTCCCGCCAGCGTCGCGTTCTGCACGCCGGAAGAGGACGCCCTGCGGCGTGACTTCACGATCAACGGCATGTTCTACGATCCGATCGACGCCCGCGTGCTCGACTATGTCGGTGGCGAGGCGGACCTGTCCGCCCGGATCGTGCGCGCGATTGGCGATCCGCATGAGCGGGTGCGCGAGGACAAGCTGCGCATGCTGCGCGCCGTCCGGTTCACCGCGACGCTCGACTTCGCACTCGATGACACCACCGCCGCGGCCGTGCGCGAGATGGCCGGTCAACTGGTGATTGTCAGTGCCGAACGGGTCGCCCAGGAACTGAAGAAGATGCTCGTCGACAAGCATCGCCGGCGGGCCATCGAGTTGTGCGAGGATGTCGGACTGCTGCCGATCATCCTGCCGGAACTGAGACCCGAGATGCGCGGCTTGTCGGAGAACCCGCACGAAGACACGCTGCGCATGCTGGCGCTCCTGGATCAGCCGTCGTTCGAATTGGCGATGGCGGCGCTGCTGCATTCGCTCCCCGCCCGCCCCGCCACATACGACGCCTGTCGGCGGTTGAAGCTTTCCAATGAGGAGACCGACCGGATCACGTGGCTCGTCGCTCACCAGGATGATTTGCTCGACGCCCCTGCGCAGACGCTCGCCCGGCTCAAGCGGACGCTGGCGCATCCCTTTCGCGATGACTTGCTGAGTCTGCTGCGGGTGAAACTGTTGGCCGCCGAAGCCGACATGCAGCCGGTCCTGTTCTGCGACGAATACCTGGCCCAGACGCCGCCATCGGTCATCGATCCGCCGCCGCTCATCACGGGAGACGGTCTCAAGTCACTCGGCCTGCATCCCGGCCCCGCGTTCAAGTCGCTGCTCGAAGCGATCCGCGACGCGCAACTGAACAACGAAATCTCATCGCCGGACCAAGCGGTGGCGCTGGCGAAGAAGCTGACCACGCCGTGATGCGGATTCGCGGCGGGGCGTGGTGAGCCAGGGCAATCGCCATTTTCAAGGTAGGGTGGGACAAGCTCGCTTCGAGCGCCGGCCCACCATGACGAATTCAGATCGCAAACAGGGTGGGCCGGCGCGGCGAAGCGCCGCTGGTCCCACCCTACACTTCGCCCCGATTCCAAATGGCATTGGCACTGGCGGCGGGTGAATCGGGGTTTTCGGGAATCTGCCGGCCTTGTACACTTTCGCCACTCCGCGCGGGGACCGTGCGGCGGCTTGCCCTGTCGGCGGTCATCATCTGGCCGCGTTGACGGGCGTGCTTGGATGAGCACTGCCGGGTTTGGTCTGTGAAATGGAAGGGATGCCATCATGGCCGCAAAGCCGCTTCGGCTGCTGCACGCCGCGAATCTGCGGTTGGACTGCCCGCTGCAACAGTTCGGCACGTGGCCCGATGACGTGCGCGATTTGCTCGAATCCGCGACGTTCCTCGCCCTCGATCGCCTGATCGGACTGGCGATCGAACGTGATGTCGACGCGCTTCTCATCACCGGTAACAGCTTCGATGCGTCAGTCGCGAGCCTGTCGGCCGAGGTCGCGTTGCGAACCGCCTTCGAGCGACTGAACGAGCGGTCGATTCCCGTGTTCGTCACACCGGGGCGACTCGACCCGGTCGCCGCGTGGGACGATCTCCCGACCCTGCCGGACAACGTGACGATTCTGGCCCATGCCGATGAAACCCCGGTCGATCTGACTGATCGAGGTCGGCTGTTGGCGACGCTGATTCCCGTGACGGCCGATTCCGCGGTCGAGCCGCACGAACTCGACAACATCTTCGCCGCGCGATCGGCCCAGACATCCGAACGGCCCTTCGTCGTCGGGCTGGCGCTGCCGATGCGCGAGTCGATGCGGGCCAACGTGGCGGCCCGGTTCGCGGCGCTCGACTGGCTCGCCTGTGCGGCCGGTGACGATGTCGCATCTCACCTCCCCCTGACCGACGGCATCATCAACGCGCAGGCCGGACCGCAGGGTTTGTCGATCGAAGAGTCCGGGCCGCGCGGGGCGACGCTGTTGGAAGTGGACGCCCAACGCCGCGTCAAACAATCGCTCGTTCCGCTGGGGCCGATCCGTTGGGAGCGGATCACTCAGTCACTCGATCGAGTGACCAGTCGCGATGACTTGCTGGAACGAATGCTGGCGGCCGTCGAGCGGCTGTCGTCACCACCCGGTGAATTGATGCGCATCATTCATTGGAAGCTCGACCGGACGATGGGCGACACACACGGATGGGAGATGGAGTCCGCGATCACGGAGTTGGCGGAGAGTCTGACCGAGCTGACTGACGAGCCGCGCGGCCTGCGGTACATCCACCAGATCGAGCCGCTCGATCCGGATCTGTCGCTGATCGAACCGGCTCACCGCGAACTGTTGACCGAATACCTGCTCGCGCTCGATCGCCGCTCGCCGGTCGAACAGGGGGCCATGTCGCGCTGGCTGGCCGAGGCACGGTTGGGCGAGGTGCTCAAGTCGAACCGCTGGGAACACTGGGCCGACGCGGTCGCGCCGGAAGCAGTCGCCGGGCGGGCTCAACAACTCGGTTGGCAGTGGTTCGCCACGATCGGCAAACGATGACCGATGTGCGTTGAGATTTGAGATTTGAGATTTCAAATCCTTGATCTGCGATTTGTGAGAGTTAACAGGCATTTCTTCAGTGGGGTTTCCCGATGCGGATCACCGGGATTGAGATCGAACGCTTCGGCGTCTGGCAGAACTTCAAGCAGTCCCTGCATCGCTCGGGCCTGACGGTCTTTTACGGACCGAACGAAGCGGGCAAGACGACCTTGTTGCGTTTCATTCGCGGCGTGCTGTACGGCTTTCCCGCCGAGGACATTCCGAATCCGAAGAAGCGCAACCGCCGCGAACCGCAGTCGGGCCTGCTGCACGTCGAACACCGCGGCCAGCCGTATGTCATCCGCCGCACCGCCTATGGCGACGACGCCGGACTGCTCTCCATCGAAGGGATCGCGGCGGGCGAATCGACGTCGGCCTTCATGGACGACCTGCTGTCGTCCACCGATGAGAAGCTGTTCGAGTCGGTGTTCGCCGTCGGGCTCCCCGAGCTTCAGCAGTTCGCCACGCTCACCGCCGATCAGGTGGCCGAGCATCTCTATGGCATGACACTCGGTCCGCAGGGCCGGCTGTTGATGGAACTTCCCAACCGGATCGACCGCGAGTTTCAACGCTTGGTCAAAGGGGAACAGCCGAAGGCCGTGCTCCCCGCGCTGCTGAAGCGGCAGGAAGAATTGACCAAGCAACTGACCGGCACCGTGCGCCAGCGCGACCGGTATCGCGAGTTGTATCGCAAGAAGCTGGAGCTTGATGACCGGATCGTCAAACGCCGCGAACGGCAGGCGCAGCTTCAGGCGAACCTGCGCGGCTTGAGTTTCATGGAGCGGGTCCATCCGCCGTGGCATCGGTCGCGCGAGTGCCGCCACGAATTGAACTCGCTGCCCGACTTCAGCGCTTTCCCCGCCGATGGCGTTCAGCGGCTCGAACGGCTCGATCACGACATCGCCACGGCGCGGAAAACCCGTGAAGCACTGCTGGGCGACATGACCCGCGTCAACGAGCAGTTGGCGGGCATCCGCATCAACCCCGAGATCCGCCGCTTTTCGGGCGCGGTGCAGATGCTGTCCGAACAGCGGGCGCTGACGAAGGACTATGAGTCGCGGATCACGGACCTCGAACGCCGCGCCACGGCACAGGAACACGAACTGGTCGAACATCTCGCGGGACTTGGACGAAACTGGTCGCTGCAGCGGCTCGATGCGGTCCAGGACACGCCCGAGGGACGCGGTCAGTTTGTCGCGGCGCAGCGTGAGTACCACGAGATCGTCGGCAAGACGCGGCGCGCACAGCGCCGTTACAAGCGGGCCAACTCCGCCTGCCGCGATCAGGAACTGGCACTGAGAACAGAACTGCAATCGCACGGGATCGCCGCCGACAATCTCGATTCATCGGTGGAGATCGCCGAGCAGCGGCTGACTCAGTTGGCCGATCTCAGCCGGTGGCACGCCGAAGCGGCCGAATTGCAGCACCGCACGACGACGCTCGACCAGCAGCTTGAGCGCCTGCATGACCGGCCCGGTCTTCCCGACTGGATCTACGGCATCCTGACCTGGTTCACGCTGGCGGGGGCGGCGCTGTTTGTCGCGGGCCTGTATGCCGCGGTCACCACCGGTTGGATCGTCGGGCTGATCTTCATCGTGCTGTCGCTGTTTTCCGCGGGGACCGCGATCGCGTTCCGCACCCATCACGAGCAGGAGACGCAGGAGCAGGTCGGTGAATTGCGAGAGTTGCGGCATCGCAACGAAGTCGAGCGGCATGCGCTGCTGGGTCAGATCTCCGCCTACGTCGACCAGAGCGGACTGCGCGAGTGGTTCGCGACGGACTTCACACTCGATGATCTGCAAAATGGCGAACTGCTCGCGGCGGCCACGCGCCGCGCGGCCGACCTGCAGCAGGTCCAGAAGGCCTACCACGACATTCTGCAGGTCCGGAAACGCCTGAGCGTCTTCCGCGGCCGGTTGCAGCTTCAACAGCGCGACCTGGCCAACGCGCGCAAGAGTTGGTGTCAGACGCTGGCCCACCTGGGACTCGACGAAACCGTCGATCCCGCCGCCGCGATCGACCATTGGAACAAGGTCTCCGCCGCCCGCGATCGCCGCCGCACGCATCTGATCACGCGCGACCAATCGCAGGACATCCGGTTGTCGTACGAGCGGTTCCGCAAGCAGGTCGAAGACTTGGGCCGGCGCATGCAGCGCCCCAAGCTGAACATGGCCAATCCGTTTGAAGTGGTCGACGCCTGGGACCGCGAATTGCGCGCCGCGCGCGAGGCGAGTCAACAGCGGAAACGTCTGAAGCAGCAGGTGATGCAATACCGCCGCGAAGCCGCCGACTGGCAGCGGAAACTCGACGCGCTCGAACAAAACCAAAACGCCCTGCTGGCGCTGGCCGGTGTTTCAAACCGATCGCAACTCGACAAGCGGCTGGAACTGATGGAGCGCCGCAAGCACGTCGAAGCACTGCTCGAACAATCCACGCGAGATCTGGAACACATCGTGAAGTCCGAACCGGATGTCGCGATCGTTGAGGACGAGTTGCTCCGGTTCAACCCGAATGATGTCACCGGCATGGCGCGGCAGTACAGCCGCGAATTGGAGGAGATCGAGGGGCAGTTGCAGCAGGGCTTCGAGCAACTCGGGACGATCAAGCAGGAGCTGAAGACGCTGGAATCCGACCGCAGCAGCACGCGGATTCGTTCCGAGTTGTCGCAGGTCGAAGCCCAGTTGCGCGACGCCTGGGAGGCATGGTTCGCGGCGTCGCTGGCCAGTGATGCGGTCGATGACGTGGCGGCCCAATTCGAGCAGGCCAACCAGCCGGAAATGCTCGCCGCGGCGATTCCGTTCCTGCAGAAACTGACGCTGGGAAAGTACCACCACCTCTGGACACCGCTCGGCCGCAAGCATCTGTATGTCGACGACGACGCCGGAGATTCCCGTCCGGCCGAACGGCTCAGCGGCGGCACGCGCGAGCAGTTGTTCCTGGCGATCCGGCTGGCGATGGTCAAGGCGTTCGCGAACAACGGCATCGAACTGCCGATGGTGCTGGACGATGTCACCGTCAACTTCGACCAGCAACGCTCTGAAGCGGCGGCCGACACGCTGCTCGACTTCACGAGGGAAGGCCAGCAACTGCTGGTCTTCACGAGCCACGTCCATTACGCGCAACTCTACCAGCAGCGCGGCATCGAACCGATCTGGCTCCCCGCCCGGCATCACTCACAGGTGACCGGCGGCGCGCTCGAAGAACGCCGGGCGGGATAGCTACTGTAGTCCCGTCGCTCCGCCGACGGGACGTGCTGCGGTGAGCGTCAGCGCACATATGGACGCCATCTCTCTGCCGGTCCCGTCGGCGGAGCGACGGGACTACAGTAGGTCCGACGCGGCGCGCACGGCGTCGGCCACCGCGATCGTTCCCTCGTAGATCGCGCGGCCGACGATGGCACCGATCAGTCGCGGTTGCTGGCGCGCGGCGGCGGCCAGACGTTCCACATCTTTCAGGGTGGTCACACCGCCGGACGCGATGACGGGCAGGCCGAGTTCCGCCAGGGTCAGCATGTCCTGAATCGTCGCATCGTCGACTCCCTGCATCATTCCGTCGTTGGCGATGTTGGTATAGATCACCGCGGCCACGTCGAGTCCCACAAACTGCCGGGCCAGTTCGATGGCGGATGTCTGCGAAACATCGAGCCACCCGGCGGTCGCCACGAACCCGTTGCGGGCATCGAGTCCGAGCGCGATCCGACCGGGAAACAGCCGCGTCATATCGCCGAACCAATCGGGCTGCTTGAGCGCCTGGGTGCCGATGATGGCGCGTTCAATTCCCACGTCATCGAGCATCAGTCGGAGCGACGCTTCGTCGCGCAGTCCGCCGCCGAGTTCGCAGGGAATCCGGACCGCGCGGACGATCGACCGGATTGAATCGACATTCACCGGTCGTCCCGCCTTCGCTCCATCCAGGTCGACCAGATGCAGCCGCGTCGCCCCTTCGGATTCCCAGCGCCGGGCCATCTCGGCGGGGTCGTCCGAGAAGATCGTTTCCTGGGCATAGTCCCCCTGTCGCAACCGAACACATCGACCGCCTCGCAAATCAATCGCCGGCAAGATTTCCATGAATGTCACTGCTGTCTGAGAATTGAATTTGGAAAGAAACACAATGGCCAATGAACAACAACCAATAGCCAACAACGGGTCTGCGCCATGCGTTTTGAAAAGAGAAGAGGAGACCTTCGGTCAGCCGTTTCGGCGGGGTCGGGAGACCCGCGCCGAACAGAGGCCGTCGTCAAATCCCCGCGAAATTGGAGAGCAACCGGAGTCCCACCTTCTGGCTCTTTTCCGGGTGAAACTGCGTGGCGAACATGTTGCCGCGGGCGACCATCGATGTGAACTGCACACCGTAGTCGGTCCGGGCGGCGATGACGGTCGGGTCGCGCGGAACGACGTAGTAGCTGTGGACGAAATAGACGGACGCATCCGACGGCAGTCCCTCCAACAGACGGACGGGGCCGGTCGGTTCCAGAGTGTTCCAGCCCATGTGGGGCACCTTCAGTTCGGTCGACGGGGGAAACCGCACGACATCACCCGCCAACACACCGAGACCGGGCCACTCGCCATCCTCGTAGCTGACATCGAACAGCAGTTGCAGCCCCAGGCAGATTCCCAGAAACGGCTTGTCGGCGCGGATGTGCTCGCGGATCGGCTCGACCAGTTCCAACCGCTGCAGTTCGTGGATCGCATCCCGAAACGCGCCGACGCCGGGCAGGATCAGCCGGTGTGCGGCGCGCACCTGCTCGGGCCGCGTGACGATCTCGGCCGAGTGCCCGATTTTCTCAATGGCCTTCTGCACCGAACGCAGATTGCCCATGCCGTAATCAACGATCGCGATCATCTTGAACCAAGAGAAAGGGGAGTGTTGTGGGTCAGCTTCGTCAAGCGGTTTCAAGACACAATACTAACCCGAAGCGTAAGTTGTGAAGTTGCGCTGTTTTGGATCTACGCCACAACGGGGCAGCCCTAAGTCAGCCCAGGGCTAGCGACCAACGGGAGCGCCGCCCTGGGTGGAGACCGTCACAGATTTTAGAGCCCTGAAAGGGCGGCCCCATGTCGATCCGCAGAATAGTGCCGCCCCTTCAGGGCTTGGTTTTTCCCGTAATCCGCCAACCCAGGGCGTTGCCCTGGGCTGGCATAATATCGCCCCTTTGGGGCTGAAATCCGAAAGGGCGCAACTTCAAAAAGGCGTAAGCGAGGGGCGATTCCACGCGGGATGTCCCGACGCCCTCGCTTACGCTTCGGGTTAGTGTTTTGAAACAGCTTCTTATCGGCCGCCGTGACGCCATCGGTCCGAGTATTGGCGGCCCTGACCGGCCGCGGTTCCGGGCCAGCCCGAAGGTTTCAGGTCACCGGAACCGGCTTCGGAGTCTTTGTTGGCGAAGAACGCGAGTTGATCACCGGAGCTCCAGTCGTCATCGCCGAATTGATCGTCATCGAAGTCCTTGAACCCGAGCAGTCGTTTCGCGCCCCTCACCAGCAGCAGCGAGACCGCGAGCAGGACCAGCATGATCACAGCCTGCACAACGATCAACGGACCCAGCGCAAACCAATTCTCAAAGTGTGAAAAGTAGGGCCGCCAAAAGAAGAGCACTAGCAGCGTCGCGAGACTCAGGTACGGGCCGTAGGGGATCTCGCGGGCGCGGAACAACCGCAGCGACAGGACGGTCGCCACCAGTCCGCAGAACGGGGCCACGAAGAAGACCAGCAGAGTCGGCTGCCAACCGAGGAAGCTGCCGATCATCGCCATCAGGATCACATCGCCGAAGCCCATGACTTCGCGCCGCCAGGCCCAGCGGCCGACGATGAGCAGCGCCCAGATCACGCCGCCGCCGACCAGCATCCCCGCGAGGCTCGACGCGAGTCCGTGCAGATGCGGATGCGCCGCCAGCCAGGCCGGCCGATCGGGGCCGCGCATCAGCCAGTGCAGCCAATCGGGCGTGACATGTTGCAGCGTCTGCAGGGTCGCCCCGGATTGGAACCAGACCGGCCACAGGTGCAGACCGCCGATCAGAAACGCACCCGCCACACCGACGACCAGTGCTGGCAGCGTCGAGCCGTCGGGGATGATTTGCAGGTCGAAATCGATGAACGTCGCGACGACCAGCGCTTCGGCCAGCACGAGAAAGTAGAGGTATTGCGCGTGCAGCAGGAACACCGCCTGGCCATGCGAGAGCAGCGGGTTCGCCAGCGGGCCCAGTCCAGACCACAGGCAACTGTCCGCGGCTTTGCCGGCATAACCGGCGGGCACGATCGCCACATACAGCAGAACCCACAGCAGTCCATTGAAGAACTCGATCAGCGCATACCGGGGCGAAAATGCGTGCCGGCAGAAGCGGCAGCGACCGCGCAGGATCAGCCAGCCGAGGACCGGAATGTTGTCCCGTTTGAGGATCAGTTTCTTGCACGAGGGGCACGACGATGGAGGATGAGTCAGCGAGCGCAATTGAGCCCACAGACTCTCGTGCTCGTGTGCCGCCAGCCGGTAGATGCAGACATTCAGGAAGCTGCCGATGACAGCGCCAAATGTGAACAACCAGACCAGCACGATCCATTGGGGGACGTCACCTGGAATCATGAGTGCGTCTCCCGGACGAGTTCGATGGGCAGTTGCTCCAACACCGTTCGGACGACATCGCCGAGCTTCAGTCCCTCGGTGTTGATGATGATCGTGGCGCACTCGCGGTACAGGGGCTCGCGCCGCGCGAGGAGATCGCGAATCTCGGCAATCCCACCCTGGGTCGTCAGGTTCGGTCGGCGCGAGGCCGTGGAAGCGTCGTGCAGGATGCGCGAGGCAATGGTCTGCACCGGTGCCATCAGCCAGACAACCGGTCCGGCGGCACGCAGGTCGCGGCGCGTGTCGGCGTTCAGGACGGCACCGCCACCGGTGGAGAGGACCAGCCGGTCGCGTTGCACCAAGTCGGCGATCACGTCGCGCTCGGATTGTCGAAACACGGGCTCGCCGTCGGTCGCGAAGATCTCGCGGATCGTCCGTCCCGCGCGCCGTTCCACTTCGTTGTCGGTGTCGAGCCACTCCCAGTTGAGACGTCGCGCCAGCCGCATCCCGACGGTGCTCTTGCCGGTTCCTCGGTATCCGATCAGAGAGAGGGTGCGGGGCATGGGTGGGTAGTGGATAGGGGGAAGTGGGTAGTGGGTAGCCGGGCTACTTCGCGGCGGAAATGCTGCTGCGCAGCGTTTCTTTCAACATTTCCAACGGGGCGGGTTGGCCGGTGAACCTGGTGAACTGGGCTGCGGCCTGGCGGACGAACATTTCACTACCCGACACCGTCCAGCAGCCGTGTTGACGAGCCTCTTTCAGCAACAGGGTCTGTTCCGGATTGTAGATCGTGTCGAACACGATCAGGTCGTTGTGCATCCAGTCCGCGGGATAAGGGGTCTCGTTGATGTGCGGGTGCATCCCGACCGGAGTGGCATTGATCAGGATGTCCGCGTGCTCGATGCCGCGGTCCGGCCAGGTGACGTGCTGGCACTTCAGCGATTCGGCCAGCGCCTGCGCACGATCCGGGGTTCGGCTGGCGATCGTCAGCAGCGCACCCCGTTGGGTGACACCCAGCCCGATCGCGCGTGCCACGCCTCCGGCACCGAGCATCACGATCCGCTTCCCTTCCAGTGACTCCCCCTGTGGCAATGGCAGGAGCAGACAATCGAGCGCCGCTTGGAAGTCGGTGTTCTCAGACTGCCAGCCGGTCGGCGTGCGGAACAGCGTGTTGGCCGCCCCGATCTGCCGCACGATCTCTTCGCACTCGGGATACTTCGCCAGCACCGCTTCCTTGTGCGGAATGGTGACGCTGTATCCCTGCGCGTCGAGCCAGTCGAAATCGTCGAGCATCTGCGGCAGTTGATCGCGTGTGACCCGGATCGGGATGTAGACCCCGTCGAAGCCGATCTTCCGCATCGCCATGTTGTGCAGCAGCGGACTCAGGCTGTGCCCGATCGGATCACCGAGGACACCGAACACTTTCGTGTCGCGCGTGATGCTGTCGTACCGGTAGATGTCGGTCATCTGCTGGAGGGTCAACTGGCCGGGGGCGACTTCCCGCTCGGCACTCATGGCCGCATAGGTGAACGGAGACCCGTACCTGCCGCACAGGATGCGGCTGGGGACTCCGAACTCACCCATGCAGAAGCCGACCGTCGGAATCTTCGCCTCCGACACCAGCTTCAGCACCCGCACGCAGTCGCTCGGCGACTTGGCCGTGGTGACGAGTTTGATGATGTCCGGATTCATCCCGGCCATCGCAGTCCAGAGCTCTTCGAGGTTATCCGGTGTCGATTCGAAGTCGTGGTGGCTGACGATGCGCTGCGTCTTGCCGTAGCGCGGGATCGACGTGGCGATGTCATCTTCCAAGTCGACGTAATCCGCCCCGGAAACGATCGCCGCGCGCAACACCATTCGGCGTTCATCCTCGGTTCCGGTCCACTTGCCGCCATCCTCGCGCCGGCGGCAGGTGACGATCACCGGAGTCGGGCGGTCCTTGAGCAGCCGGGGCACATCGGGCGCTCGCGACAACCAGTCCACGCGCAGCTCAACGAGCTTCGCGCCGCGCTGGGCGAGTGCCTGATGTTCCGCCAAGATCATCTTGTGGCGGGAGCGTGCGATCGAAACACAGATCATCGGTGCGGGGGCTATTCAAAAGTGGTGATGGATGAAACTGAAATCGGAACTCTGCAATGACTGATGCCCGTCCTCACTGGACTTCGTTTCCTTTGTTGCCTTCTGTTCCAATCGATTCGTTGAACAGAAGGTAACGAAGGAAACAAAGGACTTCCCCGTACTTCGCCGCGGTTCACATGACTTGCCGAACAGAGAGGTTCGTTCTCCGCGCTTCTCGCGGACTCTGCGTTTCCAACTGTTCGGATTGGACTGATTTGGATGCCGAAAAACGATGTTCAATCAACGTTGTCGCGGCTCCTCAGCCCAGTCTGCCAAACTGCCGGTCCAACTCCATCCGGCTCAGCGACAGTGCCGTCGGTCGACCGTGCGGACAATGATGAGCATCGTCAACCAGATGCCGTTGCTGCAACAAACTCTCAATTTCCTCCTGACTCAACCGCTGCCCGGCTTTGACGGCCGCCTTGCAGCTCATCATGTGCAGCAGTTCGTCGAGAATATCGCGGCGTGCCGACGATTGCACTCCGGCCGCGCCGCCATCGAGTTTGGCGAGCAGATCGCGGACGAGTTCATTCAGGTCCACCCGTCTGAGCATCGCCGGGTAACGGGTGACCAGCACGGTGCCGTTGCCAAAGTCTTCGAGCCCCAGTCCCGCCCGGTCGAACGCTTCCGCCTGTTCCAGCAGCATCGCAGCCTCGGTGCCGGACAACTCGATCGGCTGCGGAACCAGCAACCGCTGCGATTCGACCGCACCGGCCAGCACGCGCTCGCGCAGGTGCTCGTAGACGATCCGCTCGTGCAGGGCATGCTGATCGATGACGGTCATCCCCTGGGGGGTCTCGACGACCAGATAACAGTCGTGAATCTGCATCGCGCGCGAATCCGGCCACGTTCCCTCCCGCGCGTCCGGGTGGTGGGATGCCGACGTCGGGTCGGTCGGGTTGGTGACGTCATTCGAGTCCGCACCGGCCACTGCGGGAGGCCCTCGTCCTGCCGATTCATCGGTCGCGTGCTGAGGCGGTGTGTCACCTTCGGTTGTGAACTCTGTCTCACCGGCGCCTGGTTCGGAGGTCTCGGACCAGCGCGACGTTTCCTGACCATCCGGCGCGAATGCGCCGCGCTGTGACTGTTCATCCACCGGCAACGAGATGCGTGGCAGTTCCGCCGGGAACGGCCGGAACGGTGGAGCATCACCCGTTCGGCCGCTGATCTGACGTGTGGACCAGTCGCCAAACTCAGCCACCAGTTCGCGCTGTCGGACCAGTGGCGCGGACGGCGGCGGCGCGAATCCGGTCAGCGCGCCGCCTGTCAGGGACGTCGCACCGCCCGGGAGTCGAAGCTGGCTTTGGATGTCCATGCTCAGAAACTTCGACCGGATCATCGACAACAATTGCCGGAACAGTTGCTGACTGTCACGAAACCGGACTTCGATCTTGGTCGGATGCACGTTCACGTCGACGCGGTCGGGGGGGAGTTCGATGAACAGAAACGCGACCGGTTGCCGTCCGACCATCAGCAGGCCGCGGTAGCCTTCCGACAGGGCGTGCTGCAACGAGCGATCCTGGATCCAGCGTCCGTTCAAAAACAGGTATTGTTGACGTCGTGATGACTTCGAATTGTTGGGGTGACCGACATAGCCCCACATCCGCGTGCCGTCCTGAACCGATTCGACCGCAATCAACTCGTCGGCGACTTCTGCCCCAAAAAACAGGCGAATCCGGTCGAGCGGCCGATCGGTCGCCGGCAGTTCGTGAACGATCTTGTCGTTGTGACGCAGGACCAGATGCAACCGGGGATTGGCCAGTGCGATCCGGGCGAACTGTTCGGCGACGTGTCCGAATTCCGTCGAAATCGTTTTCAGGAACTTGCGGCGGACGGGCGTGTTCTCGAACAGATTGCGGATTTCGATCTGCGTTCCGAACGTGCAGCCGCAGGGCCGCGGCGGCTCGACGCGCCCCAGATCGACGGACAGCTCCATGCCATGCGGCTGTCCCTCTTGCCGACTGCGAACTCTCAAACGGCTGACTTCGGCGACCGATGCCATCGCCTCGCCGCGAAACCCCATTGTCTGCACGCCGAACAAATCGTCCGCGTTGCTGATCTTGCTCGTCGCATGGCTGGTCACGGCGAGCAGCAGGTCGTCGGGATGAATCCCCTCGCCATCGTCGACGATCCGGATCAGCTCGGTCCCCCCCGCCACCACGTCGACTTCGATCCGCGTCGACAACGCATCCAGACTGTTTTCGAGCAGTTCCTTGACGACACTGGCCGGACGCTCGATGACCTCGCCCGCGGCGATCTTGTTCACGACACTGGCGGACAACTGGTGGATGCGGGGCATGGGAGTAGTGGATAGTGGGTGGTGGATAGTGGATAGGGAAGAAGGGAGAAACCCTGATCCCAATTCACTGCCCACTATCCACTATCCACCACCCACTATCCACCCTACATGTTCCCGTGTTCGTGGCCGTGGAATCGCACCGCGGCCTGCTGTCGGGCTTCCGCGTGCAGTTCGATTTCGTGTTCGATTTCCTGGCGCTGGCGGGCGACCGCTTCGTCGAATTTCTGCAGCACGCCGAGCGCCTTGTCCTTGGATGCCACCAGTCCGATGAACAGGTATTGCCCGATGGCCAGGCCGTAGCAGACCCAGCCGATCGTGATGTCGGTATCGGTGCCGTTGGGCCAGATCACTGCCAGGATGGCCAGGACGGGTGATGAGCGGTTCAGGTGCTGGCAAAGCATCCCCTTCAACAATGACGGGATGTAGCAGAGCAGGCTCCAGCAGACCCGGCCTCTTTCAATCTTGGGGGGCTGCGGACCGGGATAGATCAGGGCGAACAGCGATTGGTCGGGCATCCCTTCGATCACACCGATCGCCAGCAGCAACCGTCCCGCCGTGAAGAAGACGCTGTCGCGCGTTTCGGGGCGGAGCCAGCCGAACATGGTCGACTCCATGTTCTGCGTCGCGATCAGCAGCAGG
>JAYTIB010000742.1:0-8808 GCA_043732205.1 Schlesneria sp.
TGCAGGATCGTCGTCTGACTCAGATTGCGGACGGTCCGTGATGTCAGCGGTGCGGTGTCGTTGGCAAAGAACGCGGCCGTGCGAGCCTTGGAAACGGCACCGTCAATCGCAAAGGCGAGCGTCGCCGGATCGGTGATGGTGTCGAGCACTCCCTGTTCCACGCGCACGCCGAGAATCGTCCCATTGCGGTCGACGATCGCGATGATCGCATCGTTGCTGGGAGTCGCGACGGACGCCCGATCGAGCAACGTCGCGACATCACTCTGCGCGAGCTGCGGATATCCCATCACCATGCTTTCGGTGACGAATCCGTCCGCATCCAGCGACATCGTCGAAGCGAACCGCGGGGCTTGGAACGCGGTCGTGATGGCGGACGGTCCACCGCTCTTGGCCGCCGCCAATTCTTCGGCACTCACGAAGACGTTTGTGTTCACCGCGGTCAGCACGGTGTCGATCGCGATCGGTGGACTGGAAACGCTGGAACCACCGGACGCCGTCAGCGGTGAACTTTGAGTCCCCAGGGGGCTGATGTGCGTGACCGGCGGAATCCCCGCGGTGAGTGGCCGCGTTGGAGACGTCGCTTGGTTGCCTCCGCTGGACAGGCCGATGGAATCGAGCACGGTGGGTGACGCCACATCCTCGCCAACGATCGCCAAAGATGAGCCGCCGCCGGATGCCGCGCGGAGGTCGTCCGACGTTCCCTCCGACATCGACATGGACATCGACTGCAATTGTGGTGTGACCCACGGCTGCGGCGTTTGAGAGTTCGACGGTTGCAACGGCAACATCATCAAGGGAGGACTGCCGAAGGGCGACTGCTGTGGAGCGCCGCCGAACGTTGCCGACGCTTGGCTTGCGATGAGGCCCGGTCCATTGAGATTCGATGGTGTCGCGGCGAACGGGACCGAAGCCAACGAGTCGGTCGCGAGCGAACCCAAGACCAAACGACATTCGAGGAGCTCACTCGTGCCGGTCCCCGAACCGGCACAGAGCGGCCGATCCTCCGAGTCATCAATCAACAACCAATCGCGGATGGCACCGAGCCAGTTCATGAGCGATCTTTCCGTGCGGTCTGTCATCCGCGGCGAGTGAATCGGTTCCTCATCGTTGAAGCTGGCGAACCGCGATGAGTGCAACTCGGTGCGATGACGGTTGAACTGGGGTCGGGCGTTCAAATTTCAAAATTGGCCGTCGTTCAGTATTTGGTGACCTGACCCTTCGCCCGGCCAATTTTGAAATTTGAACGCCCGACCCCTTCTCGCTGTCAGACTCGTCCGATTGAAACGGTTGCACGCTGCCTGACGTCTTTACCAATTTCATCGGCCACGCAGATCGGCGGCAAACTCGCTTTTTCTTGCCGCGCTTGTGGTTTTTCCGGAAAACCAAGCGGCTTGTGGCGCTTTCTGCCGGTCGGTCTGAAATGTTCCACAGCGTGCCGCCGGATGGAACGGATTCGCCGGTGTTCGTCTTGATCCGGTTTTTGAATCGTGGGACTGTTGCCAGCGGTCCCGTCAGAACACCACCTTCCCTTCCGCGCGTATGATCGATGCCTGAATCGCTTCCATCACAGCGAAGAGCGTCGCTCGTGAAGTGGCGAATGGGATTGTCCGCGATGTGGCGTCGCGTGCGGGCGATTCGGTGGCGATGTCAGTGCTTGGCGTGGCTGTGGATGGGCTCGATTCTGCTGCTCTGTTCGAGTGCGTACGCGCAGGTGTTGGACTCGCAAGCGGAACGTCCGCAGCGCGCGGTGCTCCACGTCTTGGCAGGCGATCTCGATTGGCCCGACTCCACCCGGGACGCCGCTGACAGCCTCCTCTTGGCTCGACCATCTCTGACCGTGGAAGAAGTGTTGCTTGAACTGTTGAAGGACCGGGACCACCAGACTCGCCGCCATGCGTTGGACGCCGTGGCGCGGATCGGCCCCAGTCGCGCGGCGGTGCGACAGGTCTCGTTGTTGGCGGAGAGCGATCCCGATCCGCTCTGTCAGGCGAAGGCGCGGCTGTTCCTGGCGGAGTTCTCTACGACGGCTCCCCGTCGACTGCCCGACACATCCGACGCCGTGTTGCAGCAGAGCCGCGACGGATCGAAACACGGTCGCGGTCGCGCGGCGTCAGCAGTCATCCGCGCGCCATCAATGCGGGATCGGATCGAACCGTCTGACGGGCAGCGGGTCGACACCGCGGACTTCCGTGTTGACGGCTCGCCCGCGGGCTTCGGGTCCGCGCAACAGACGAGCTTCGATCAGTTCGATTTGCCACCGCTTCCCCGAGATCCGCGGACATTGTTTCCGAAGGCCGAAGTGGCGAATCCGTTTGACGGTCATGAGAACCAACACCGCGAGAACCAAGACCGCGCGACCGAGCCTGCGTTGCTCGACCGCCCCTTGGGTGAGCCGGACGAAGTCTTCGCCGATGCGGTCGTCCTCCACGACTGGCCGGTCCATCCGCTCGATGCGCCGCTGGGTTACACCGGCAAGTCCGGCATCCTGCCGATCGATGTGCAGGAGGACGGGCATTTCGTCCCGATGCCGGATCGCTGGAGATCGGGTTTTCCAGGCTGGGATCGTTACGGCAAGGGCCATCCACCGGGTGAGGACTATCCGTTCAAGGAGGGGCATTGGTGGGATCCGTACAACCTGAATGTGCTCAAGGGGGATTATCCGGTCATCGGGCAGCACACGTTTCTCAAGCTGACCGGCCGGATCGATTCGTTGCAGGAGTACCGGCAACTCCCCACCGCCACGACGCCGTTTGAAAGCACCGTCGGCACGAACCAACAGCAGTTCTTCGGCGATCCCAACCAGTACTTCACGACGAACTTCTTCCGGCTGACGGTCGAGTTGCTGCACGGCAACACGAGCTTCAAGCCGGTGGATTGGAGCCTGCGAGTCACGCCGGTCTTCAACGCGAACTATCTGAACTCGCAGGAACTGGGAGTCGTCAACCCGGACGTGCGCCGGGGGACAAGCCGGTTCGACGACTTCGTGGCGTTGGAAGAGTATTTCCTCGAAGCCAAGCTCAAGGATCTCAGTCCCGACTACGACTTCATGTCGCTGCGTGTCGGATCGCAGCCGTTCGTCAGCGACTTCCGCGGCTTCATCTTCTCGGACACAAATCGCGCCGTGCGGCTGTTCGGCACGCGGTTGGCCAATCGCGACCAGTTCAACATCGCGTACTTTCGCCAGGCCGAGAAGGACACCAACAGCCAACTGAACACGTTTGAAGACCGCAACCAGTCGATCGTGGTCGCCAATTACTACCGGCAGGACTTTGTCTTTCCGGGGTACACGGCGCAGATGAGCCTGCATTACAACAACGATGGTCCGAGCTTCAAGTTTGACCGCAACGACTTTCTCGCGCGTCCCGATCCCGTCGGCGTGTTTCAACCCCACCGGGTCGAAGCCGTGTATCTCGGGCTGGCGGGTGAAGGGCACATCGGACGGGTCAATGTTTCGAACGCGTTCTACTGGGTCACCGGGCACGACAGCCAGAACGCGATCGCCGGCACGCGGCAAACCATCAACGCGAAAATGGCGGCGACAGAGGTGTCGTATGATCGCGACTGGATCAGGTTTCGCGGTTCGTTCTTCTATGCCTCGGGGGACCGTGATCCGTACGACTGCAAGGCCACCGGGTTCGATTCGATCCTCGACAGCCCGAACTTCGCGGGAGGGCAGTTCAGTTACTGGCAGCGGCAACAGATCAACCTCTTCGGCGTCGGCCTGGTGAACCGGTTCAGCCTCGTCCCCGACCTGCGATCAAGCAAGTTCGAGGGACAAAGCAACTTTGTGAATCCCGGACTGCGACTGCTGAATCTGGGGGCCGATTTCGAGCTGACCCCCAAGACTCGCCTGATCACCAACGCCAGCTACCTCGAATTCGACAGCGTCCGCGTGCTGCAGGCGTACACGTTTCAGAACCATATCCGGCGCACCATCGGTGTCGATCTGAGCATCGGGGTCGAGTACCGTCCCCTGTTGAGTGACAACGTCGTCGTGACCGGCGGCTATGCGTGTCTGGTGCCGGGTGCCGGCTTCAAGGATCTGTACGGCACGACATCGCCATTGTCGACGGGGAACGCCAAGTCATCCGGGATCGGCCTGCTCAATTCCGCTTTCGTGCAGCTTGCTCTTTTGTTTTAGCCCTGTTCGTGCCGTGAACCACGAAATATGCAACGCGGCCTTCCGCCGCAACCAAACGTAGACAGGAAGATGTGGGACAGGAAAATAAACTCCAACTCTGCGCTTTGCTTCTCGGATCTTCCTGTCGCAAATCTTCCTGTCGAACTCTTCTTGACGGTTGTCGGCGAATGAATGGCGACAAGCGAGTAGGGTGCGTGGAGTCTTCGGAACGCACCGGTAGCAGACGGCACCCTTGATGACGGTGCGTTCCGAAGACTCCACGCACCCTACAGCGACAGCTCTTGTTTTAATGGCCACAGCCCCGTGAATGGGGCTCGTGCGTCGAACGTGGCAAGGACGCCCTCATGATCGAACGTCAGCAGTTTGGGAATTCGCTTCGCAATGTGATCGTCGCGGCCGGCGTCGTGCTGGGGGTGTTCGTGGCTGTCGAGATGTTCGCTGTCTCGGTGGAAACCCCGGACCCGTTCTTCAGCGACGTGAAAGCCGAAGACAAGATCCGGCCCGCCAGCAGCGCGACGACGACTGCGGACGCTCCCTTCGAACCAGACATTGAAAGCGCCGAAGACGGCGACGTCCCGCTGGCCGGTCAGCGGGACGTGCTTGGAAGAGACGTGCCTGGACGAGTGGTGCTCGGACAGGACGCGCCTCGACGGGACGTTGCCGAGAACGATCTCTTGAAGCAATCGGCGGAGATGGCCGCGGCCAAGAGCCGCGGTTGCGTGACGTGCCACAAGGGATCGTGCGATCCGCACGAGCAACCCGATCGCCCGATGTCGTTTCAACTCGGCTGTGTCGACTGTCACGGCGGCAACAGTCACGCCACCACGAAACAAGAGGCTCACGTTCATCCGCGATATCCGGATGTCTGGAGCTCGTCGGCGAACCCGGTTCGTTCGTACACGGTGCTCAACCGCGAATGTCCGGAATTCATCCGCTTCGTGAATCCCGGTGACTTGCGCGTGGCCCATCTGAGCTGCGGCGTCTGTCATCCGCGTGAGACACTCGAAGTGCGCAAGAGCATGATGACTCACGGCTGCATGCTGTGGGGGGCGGCGCTCTATAACAACGGTGCTGTTCCCAACAAGTGGGCGCGGTATGGCGAAAGCTATTCGATGAACGGGACACCGCAACGGTTGCAAACCGTTCCCGCCCCGACTCCGGAAGAGACCGCGCAGAAGGGAATCCTGCCGTTCCTCGATCCGTTGCCGCGGTTCGAGAACAGCCAGCCGGGAAACATCCTGCGCATCTTCGAGCGGGGCGGCCGGTTTGCTCCCGAGATCGGGATTCCCGAAACACTGGAGCTCAACGGCAAGCCGCGGCAGCGTCTGAGCAACCGCGGCTTGGGGACGCTGAACCGCACCGACCCGGTCTTCATTGGCTTGCAGAAGACGCGGCTGCTCGATCCGACGCTGAACTTTCTCGGCACCAACGATCACGCGGGCGATTACCGGTCCAGCGGCTGCACATCGTGCCACATGGTCTATGCGAACGACCGGTCGCCGGTGAACTCCGGGCCGTGGGCCAAGTACGGCAATGCCGGCACCGCGCACTCCACGGTTGACGATCTCGTCAAACGGGTCGACCCGACGATCCCCAAGGATGAACCCGGTCATCCGGTCACTCATCGCTTCGTGACCGGAGTCCCCTCCAGCCAGTGCATTGTCTGCCATATTCATCCGGGGACCACGGTCATGAACAGTTACCTCGGGTTCATGTGGTGGGATCAGGAAACCGACGCCGAATTCATGTACCCGAACGCGGAACGCAACCTCACTTCAGAGGAAGCGACGCAGGCCCACATGAACGACCCGAACGACATCGCGGCCCGCGGCAATTCCGCGGACCCAAACTTTCTGCGGGACATCTCGAAGTTGAATCCGACCCTGCGCAAGTCGCACTTCGCCGACTTTCACAGTCACGGCTGGGTCTTCAAGGCGGTCTTCAAGAAGGACCGCGAGGGGAACCACCTGGACCATTTTGGAAACAGGATTCCCGATCCCTCGGCCCAACAGCGGCAGGTCGCCATCGATCACACGATGCACGCACGCAACCTGCACCGCAACCGTGATGAGCGGACACTTCAAGAGCTTCAGGAACTGGAAGAGAACCTGCGGCAACAGGAGCAGGGGAATCCGGTCCATCTGCTCGACATCCACCTCGAGAAGGGGATGCACTGCGTCGATTGCCACTTCGTGCAGGACGTTCACGGAAACACGAAGCTCTACGGCGAGGTCCGCGCGGCGATCGAAATCCGCTGTGAAGACTGCCACGGCTCGGTCGATCGCAAGGCGGTTCAAGTGGTGAACGGCATCCCCAAGATGCACACGTCGGGACCGGCGGCTGAAGAGCATCCGCAGCGAAACGTCACCGGTCGCGACCTGACGGCAATGCGAACCCCGTTCGGCAAGCGCCGGTTTGAAGTCCGGGGCAACCGCGTCATCCAGAATTCGCTGGTGGAACCGGACCTCAGTTGGGAGATCAAGCAGGTCGCGGACACGATCAACCCCAAGCATCCCGATTACAACGCCCTGTCGGCGCTGGCGAAGACGGTCCGGTGGTCGAAGACCGGTGAGATGGCCTGGGGCGATCTGCCCGAGCCCGATGAGACGTGCGCCCACAGCTCGCAGAAGATCAGTTGCATCGCCTGCCACTCATCCTGGAACCCAAGTTGTTACGGCTGCCATCTGCCGCAGAAGGCCAATAAGAAACTGCCGTCGCTGCACAACGAAGGGGACGTCACCCGCAACCAGGTCTCGTACAACTTCCAGACACTGCGCGAGGACATCTACATGCTGGCCCACGACGGCAACGTGACCGGAAACCGGATCGGTCCGGCGCGGTCGTCCTGCGCGGTGCATGTGACGTCGTACAACCAGAACCGCGAATCGATCTACACCCAGCAGCAGACGATTTCGTCCGAAGGAATGAGCGGCATCGCCTTCAGCACCAACGTGCCCCACACCGTGCGCGGCCGCGGCGAAACCAAGTCGTGCGGGGAATGCCACTTGACTCCGCAGAACGACAACAACGCGCAACTGGCGCAGCTCATGATGCAGGGGACGAACTTCATGAACTTCATCGGCCGCTATTGCTGGGTCGGGGCCGGCAAGCACGGCGTGTACGGGGTCGAGGTTTCGGAACGCGACGAGCCGCAGACGGTCATCGGCAGTTCGCTGCATCAGATCGTCTATCCGAACCGGCACCGGAAGCATTGCGACAATGATCATCTGCTGCGCGCGGCGCGGCATCCCGGCCGGGACATCGGCGATGCGATCCTCAACCCGCTCAACAAGCCGGAGATTCTCAGTCTGCTGGCCCGCGGAGAATACCTGTACGCGGCGTGCGGCGAGGGGGGCATCCGCGTGTTCGACATCGCCTTCATCGACAACAAGGGCTTCTCGCAGCGGTTCTCGACGGCGCCTGTGTCACCGTTGGGACAGCGGTTCTACGTGCGCTCCCGCTACGCGACATCCGTGACCGCCCCGACGACGATCGCCCCCGATCCGACGCGGACACACCTGCCGGAGAATCATGAAGCCGCCGTGCATCCCCTGTACGCGTACATCTACGCGACCGATCTGTACGACGGCTTAATCCTGATCGGCGCGGGGACGCTGCTCGACGGCGATCCGACGAACAACTTCCTGGAACCCGCGGTGGTCTTCAATCCGCAGGGACAACTCAACGGCGCCCGCGCGGTGACGATCGTCGGGAAGTATGCGTACGTCTCGTGTGCGGCGGGACTGGTCGTCGTGGATCTCGACGACCCCCTGCGTCCCTGCATCGTGTCGACGATCGGCAACGACATCCTGCGCGAACCGACGGCCGTCCAGGTGCAGTTCCGCTACGGGTTCGTGTGCGACAGGGATGGGCTGAAGATCTTGGATGTCACGGACCCGGCGCATCCGCGGTTCGTGGTCGGCTATCCGCTGCGCGATGCCCGCAATGTCTACGTCGCCCGAAACTACGCGTATGTCGCCGGGGGATGCGACGGGCTGGTCATCGTCGACGTGACGAACCCGGAAGTGCCAGTGCTCCACGCGCGCTACGATGCGGACGGGCAGATGAACGACGTCCACGACGTGAAGCTGGGGGCGTACTATGCCAGCCAGTTCGCCTTCGTCGCCGACGGCCGCCACGGAATGCGCGTCCTGCAACTGACCTCGCCCGAGACACCGGGATACGACAGCTTCCTGCCGAAGCCCGTTCCGCGGTTGATCGCCTGCTACCCGATTCCCCACGGCGGCTGCGCCGTCGCCATTTCAGAGGGTGTTGACCGGGATCGCGCGGTGGACGAATCGGGCAACCAAATCGCGGTGTTCGGCCGTGTCGGAGGACGCCCGTTGTCGCTGGAAGAGCAGCGCCGCATGTACCTGCATCCCGACGGCATCACGCCATACCGCATCCCCGAGATCCGCCGCAACGAGGAGATCCTTGTCCCACGCGACCGGGAAGGGGATCTGCACTACCGCCTGGAAGACAGCTTCGGCGAATCGCGCCATCCAGTGTTCAGCCCCAAGCGGCGCACCGAATAGCCTGGATTATTCATGACTTGAACCACGAAATACTCGAAAGACACGAAACTCAGGAGGTTGAGTCGAATGTCATGAGAAATACGGTGTCGTTTCACGCACGCACTGGCATGCAACGCAACTGTTTCACCGCAT
>JAYTIB010000743.1:0-3368 GCA_043732205.1 Schlesneria sp.
GCCTTAGACGATGCAATGCCCCTTTCCGGGAATCAAGTGCCGGGCACCTCCAGCCGGATTCACCACGTCACATTCTCATCGGGGATTCAGGTGGATGTGGCAGTAGATCGCAGAATTCACTCGGCTTGCGGATCATCGCGTTGGTCGAGATACTCCGCGAGCACGGCATCCGGTCCAGACCAAGGCCCCGAATCTTCTTGGCCCACCGCTTGGTGGCATGGGGAAAGTCCCGATAGGGTTGGGCGGGTTTCTTGTCGAACAAGTTTGGCCCCACGGGTGTCAAATCGGGTGTCAGACAACAGACCGGAAAGCCGCACCATTGCAAACACAGCCTGTTTTCAGGCATCGGGACCGTAGCTCAATCGGTTAGAGCAGAGGACTCATAATCCTTTGGTTCGGAGTTCGAGTCTCCGCGGTCCCACTCTCATCAGTCGTCGTCAGCCGTTCGCAATCGCTCGCAAAGCCCCTGATTTTCAGGGGTCTTTGCATTTCTGCGGCCGGGCGAATTTGGAGCGACGTTTCATCAGCCGTTATCAATGCCAACCCCTTTTCATCAGCAGGTCGTGCAACCAAACGTGCAACCAAAACTTGAGCGATCCCGGAAGCATGACTGGTTGTCTCGACCCCATTCTCCGCCAGTTCCGGTTTCTGAGGGGTGGCGAGTGACGGCAGGTTTTCGACGGCCGAGTTCAGGTCAACCAGTCGTGCGTGAGAGTACCGATCCATCGGGAGCGTGATCGTCGAATGCCGGGCGAGTTGCTGAGCAACCTTCGGGTGAACTCCCGAACTCGCCAGCATCGAGATGAACGTGTGCCGCAGGGCGTGGAAGTCGGCAACTTCGCCGTTGTGGTTCTCTGGCTTGAGGAAACTGCTTTCAGTTCGCTGCTGGAGTTCGTCGGCGATCTTCTCGACTTCTGACAGCCAGATTGACCGGGCTTCATCCAAATCGCGACGGAACATTTCGGCCGCTCTCGTAGACCACGTTCCGGGCCAGAGCAATTCAACCGGAGAGTTGATCGGCAGAGCGGTGGAAGTCTGCCCGCGACGAGTCAACAAGCTTGCCACCTTTCCCACAACGAACGGGTGGAGTGGGAGTGTTGCGCCGCGTCCAGCCTTCTCACTTTCGGCCTCGACCTTCACCGTGGGAGGATTGGCTTGGAAGTCGAACGAGGCCACCGTGAGGCTGGCCAGTTCGTTGGCGCGTAGGCCAGTCATTGCCGCCAATGTGTAGAGGGCGGAACGATCCGGACCAGTCAGCCCTCGGAAGGTTTGCGTGCTTTTCTCGGCGGCGTCGATCAGCCGTGCGAGTTCGTCAGACTCCAAGGCCCGCCGCTCGACTCGGACATCGACCTTGCTGTTGAGGCGCGACAGATGAGCGAACGGATTTCGTTCCATCCGCTGAGACTTCACCAGCCAGTTGCCGAATGATTTCACGGCGAAGTGATGGTGGTTGCTGGTTGCGATGCCGAACGGTTTTCCCTTGCCGGTACTTGCATCGCTTGAAGACGCGATCAGAGATTCGTCGCGACGCTGCTTCAGCCAGTTCGCAACTTTGTCTGCGTCGAGTTGCCCCAAGAGACGGAAGCAGCAGCCGGAAAACGTGGCCTCAATTTCGGGAAATGGTCATCGACACATGCTGAGCCGATCCGCCCTTCGATTCGAGATGTTGGCGAAAGTCGGCGATGTGATCGGTGAGCGGCCTCTTGCGCTGATCGGCAAACGGATCGACCAGCCCGGACTCTGCCCGCTCGGCTTCGCGGATGAGTTCGTTGAGTCGTTGCTGCGAGGCAGTCTTGTCTCGAAACAGTTGCGTTTCCCGCAGGATGCCAGCCCCATCGCGATAGCGAGCAGACCACAGCTTTGAGCATTCCTTGACCTGGCGGGCATCCGGCGTCGCCTTAGAGCATCACTTGCCGTCGGGATCGACGTATCGCGTGACTTGCTTGTGGAACAAACTCATTTCGTCGATTCGCTTTCTAAAGACCACAGGATGCGTTTTGAAAGAAACACGAGCCTTGAGATGCCGCAGGGCGTTGGAAGACGGCGCACGCCACCCCGCAATGCCGCTTTGCTTGAACGGCTTCACAGATCGAACAGGATGCGCAGCCGATCCTCAACTTCATCCAGCGTCGCGGCAGAGACAGTGCCCCAGCGTTGCACCATCCGGTCATGCGAGACGGACCGAACCGCCTCGCACATCAAGAAACTCTTGGTCTTCGTGCCCCCCTCGGGCGGTTGCAGGGGGACGTGCCAGGGGATGCTCTTGTCCTTGCTGGTGATCGGCACGACCACGACCAGATCGGCGGGACTCTTGTTGAAGCCGTTCGTCGAGACGACCAACGCCGGACGCTTGCCCGCCTGTTCTCGTCCCCGTGTCGGGTCGAGGTTCATCAGCCACACTTCACCACGCAGCGGAGTTGTCATCGTCATTCCTTTCCGAGTCCATCCTTGAGTGTCTTGTCCCACGCCTTGCGTTCCGCCTGTTCGGCAGCCCACGCCTTTTTGTCGCGCCGCAGTTCGCCATACGCCTGCGACGCCTGTTCCAAAAACCACTGTCGGCGGAGTGCTTCAATCGCCTGCTCCAAGACGGTGGGCATCGAAGCCCCCAACTCTTCGGCCAGAGACTTCAGTTTGCGGTGACTTTCCGGGTTGATGCGAACGGTGGCAGACATCGCTCTTGCTCCGTGAAAGAATCCTGTCGTGACGACAAAAATAAAACTCGCCAAGTATACATCGGCGTATTCAATTGGCCACACACAATCCGAACGGAGGACGGGCGGTCATCTTCTTCAACTGCGGGTGCAAGGGTCATTCACGGCTTGCCATGCCCTTTGGATTGGCTCAGCCACCCGGCAGCGTGCAGGACAAGCAATGTCGCAGTCGCCGATGCCGCCAAGTTCGGGTCTTCGTTGGTGGTCGTCACAACAAGTTGGCAGATGATGCGCCGACGAGTTTCAACCGGAACGGTCTGGCTCTCACCCGAAAGGACTCGGGAATGTCGCATCGAGACAGGGACGGTCTGATGGCATCGGGCGGTGACGTTCCAGAGTTGTCGGTGGCGGTCAATGGGGTGTTGTCCGAGGTCGAGTGGAAGGGGGTCGCGCTGCGCCGCGATTGTGGCTGGGCCGTGCGAGGACTCGTGGCGGCGGCGTGGCTGTGGGCGTGGTCCTCGGAAGCGGCGCTTACGGAACGGTTCGGTCGGGCGCGGCAGGTCGCACGGCGGCTCTGCGGGAAGGGCGCTCCGCAGAGTTCGTCTGACCAAGCGTTCATCAAGTTGCTGGTGCGGTGGACGGTTCGCCTACGGGCCGGTTTGGTTCCGGCCTTGAGGTCTCGGAGGGAGCGTGAGTTTCCCGATCCGTTTCGGATCG
>JAYTIB010000744.1:0-8768 GCA_043732205.1 Schlesneria sp.
GAGAAGGAATCGAAGGCGGAGAAGTTCGCGGGCTCGGTGACGGCGTCAACGCCGACAGCGATCGGCAACTCGCCCGAGGCCGAGTTGCCCGCGGTCAAGCTGAACTACATGAGCACGCCGTGGGAAAAGGTCATCAAGGATCTGGCCCTGGCGACTCAATCCGAGCTGGTGATGGACCGCGTTCCCAAGGGCCGTTACAGCCGGCGCGATTCGAGCAAGTACAACCGTCACGACGCGGTGCGCATCCTGAACAAGGACATTGAACCGTTGGGATTCCGGCTGATTGAAAAGGGCGACTTCCTGATCCTGCTCGACATCCCATCCACAAAGCCGCGTTACGCCCCCGCGATCCTGCCGCCACGACAGGAACAACAGCAGGCCGCGGCACCGGAAGAGAATCCCGCGTCACCGTTCGAACGCGGCGTGGTTTCGATCACCCGGCGCGACGAGAACTCGTCGGATTCCAAATCGGCGTCCACCGCGAAGACGACGTCCCCGCGCAAGGTTGGTTCGAAGGGGGATGCCAAGTCCGTCCGACAAGTCTCGCATGAAGATCCCGAAGACGACGGTGATGCTCCCGCTCAACTGAACGACGATCCGGTCGCCAATGCCGCACAGGTCGTGTTCCGTCCGAAGCATCAAAGCGTGGTCGAACTGTCGCGACAGTTCTACCGGACGTTCAAACCGCGAGCCAAGTTGATCTCCTCCGGTCGCAATCAACTGCCGGCGTTCCGGATCACCACGGCGCTGCCCGCCGCGGAATCATCGGAGCCGGGCAAGACGGTGAGGGCCGTGCGCGGTGAGTCGCACTTGACGATCGCCATTGATGAAGCCAACGACGAATTGCTGATCGACGGTGCGAAGCGCGAGGCCGATGGCGCGCTGAAGTTGCTCCGCACGCTGGATCGTCCGGTCGACGAGACCAATCCGATTCAGGTGACGACCACGACGAAGTTCGTCTGCCAAATCGCCCACCAATTGCCGGCCGAGATTGAACGATTGCGAGCCGCCCGGAAGGCCGCCGCACCGGCAAAGCAGCCCATTTGGATCGCGCAGGGTGACGGTCAGGGTGACGCCCAGGTTGAGGCGCAGGTTCCCCCTGTCGATCAACCGGAAGTGAACCGGCGACAACCCGCCATCATTCCGAACATGCCGCCCGGCGTCGGTGAATTGATCGGCAAGCTGAACGCCGAAGTCACGATCGTCCCCATTCCCGATCTCGGCGCACTGGCGGTGATCGGCAACAAGGCGGATGTCGAGCAGGTGATGAAGGTCATCCGCGAGTTGGAAAAACTCAGCGAGGCCACCGCGCCGAAGGTCCATTTGCTGTACTTGAAGAACGTCGATGCGGAATCGCTGGCCGAACTGCTGACGGCGGTCAACGACCGGCTGACACAGTTCCCCGGCAAGGCGACTCAACCGACGCAAAGCGCGGCCATCCTGCCGATCACCAAGCCAAACTCACTGCTGATCATCGCACCCGAAGCGGACTTGGAACGGATTCTCGACCTGGCGGAAGAACTCGATCGCCCGGTCGATCCCCAGACCGAATTCCAAGTCTTCCGGTTGAAGACCGCGATCGCGGCGCAGATCGAGGAGAAGATCACCGCGTTCTATCTCGACCGTCAGAACCTGGGGGTCAAGGTGCTGGTGATTTCCGACTCGCGGGCGAATGCGGTCATCGTGCGGGCTCAGCCGCGCGATCTCGATGAAATCGCCGCGCTCATCAAGAAGCTGGATCGCGACGATCCCGCGTCGGTCATCGGGTTGAGGATTTTCCCGCTCAAGAACGCCACGGCGCTGGAACTGGCCGCCGTGATGAACTCGGCCATTCAAAGCGTGATCGCACCGCCGACATCGGGCAGCGGCGGCGGGAATCAACAGGGAAGTCAGAACGGAATCAATCCCGCGCAGATCGACGAGCAATTCAAGAACGTGAAATCGGCCGTGCTGCAAATCTTCAACCTCAGCGGCAACGGCGAGAAGATTCGCTCGGGCATCCTGGCGGACATCCGGATCACCCCCGACGCCCGCGCCAACACGTTGGTGGTTTCCGCCTCTGAACAAAGCATGACCCTGATCGAAGAACTGATTAAGCAACTGGACCGTCAGACGACCACGGTCTCGGAAATCAAAGTCTTCACGCTGGCCAATGCCGACGCCGAGCAGATGGTGACCCAACTGAATGCGCTGTTCAACAACACGCAGCAGGGACAGGGGCAGGGTGGCAACCAACAGCGGCAGAACCTGGGGATTGCCCTGGAAGGGGCGGCCGATTCCAGCAGCAGCCTGGTGCCGCTGAAGTTCTCGGTCGACAAGCGGACCAACAGCGTGATCGCCGTCGGTGCCCGCGAGGCGCTGGGGGTGGTCGAGGCGATCCTGTTGCGGTTGGATGAAAGCGATCTGCGCGCCCGCCAGAACGTCGTCATCCGGCTGCAAAACAGCCAAGCCACTGCCATCGCCCAGTCCATCACCCAGTTCTACCAGTCACAGCGCGACATCGCCCAGGCGGACCCGAACCTGATGAGTTCCGTCGAGCAGATGGAAAAGGAAGTGGTGGTGATCCCGGACGTGACCAACAACAGCCTGCTGCTCAGTGCGACACCGCGCTACTTCAAGAACATCGAAAACATGATCCTGAAACTGGACGCTCAACCGCGGCAGGTCATCATCCAGGCGCTGTTGGTGGAAGTCGAACTGACGAACACCGACGAGTTCGGCATTGAACTCGGCTTCCAGGATCCGCTGCAATTCAACCGCAGCACCAAGGATGCGCCCATCACTATATCGCAGTCACTTGTCAACCCCACCAACGGCGCAGTTGTGGGGACCACCCAGCAAGTCATTTCGCAGTCGGGCACCCCGGGTTTCAATTTCAACAACCCCAGCATTCCTCTGGGAAACAACGTGGGAACCCCCAACCCGGGCCTCGTGGCTGCCCAGGGTCTGTCCAACTTTTCCCTGGGACGGGTGAACAGCGAGCTGGGATTTGGCGGTCTCGTCCTGTCCGCCGGGTCGGATGCGGTCAACGTCTTGATTCGGGCGCTGTCCGCCCACCGCAAGATCACCGTGCTCAGCCGGCCGCAGATTCGCGCCCTCGACAACCAGATGGCCGAGATCTTCAGTGGTCAGAACATTCCCGTCATCACCGGTTTCACCGCCAACGGCACGACGGGAGTCAACACGCCGACCGTCACCCAGAAGGACGCGGGCGTGCAACTGCAGGTGATGCCGCGCATCACCGCCGATGGCAATGTCGTGATGCAGCTCTACGCCCAACGCAGCCAGTATCGCCAGCAGGGTGTGCCGCTCTCGACCGATGCCACGGGCCGGACAGTGACCTCCCCCATCCTGGATATCAGCCGCCTGCAGACCACGATCAGCATTCCGACGGGCAACACCGTGGTGATCGGCGGACTGATCAACACGAAGGACGAAGCCTTCACGAACAAGGCGCCGTTCCTGTCGGAGATCCCGTTGCTCGGCCATCTGTTCCGCTTCGATTCGCGGACCACGCGGCGCGTCGAATTGCTGGTGTTCCTCACGCCGCGGATCATCAGCGGGGCGTTGGACGAGGAGACCATCAAGGAAGTCGAAATGGGACGGATTCACTTCATCGAAAGCGAGGCGGAAGAGTTGCATGGTCCGTTGCGCAGCCTGCCGTGTCCCGAGGACGTCTTCAACGACTCCACGTCGCCGCCCCTGTATGGTCCGGGCAGCGTCCCAGGCCCTGTCCCTGTCCCGCGGGTGGCACCGCCGGCTCCGAAGATTGACCCCAATCTGCCACCGGCTCCGCCGCCGGCACTTGATCCCGCCTCATCGGTCATTCGCGACAACTCCGTCAACCCGGCGTCCGCCCGCATCAAGTACACGGAAGAGGATCACGGCCAAACTGCCGTCGAACAGGCCAAGGCGGAATCCAAGACCAGGTTCCAACTGTTTGGCAAGAAACCGAAGAAGATTGTCCCGGCTGCGGAATGACACAGCGCGGCCGCTGGCCGCAACCAATGTCGCCTTCATCGCTCCGCGTGAAGTGAGCCGATAGCGAGTGGGCAAGCCCAGTTCAACCGTGACCTGCACACAACACCCGGCTGCGATTTCCGAACTTCGTTCGATCCCCCATTGAGTTTGGAGATGCTCCATGTCGCCTGTGACTCGAACCCTCGCGCGGTTGCTCGCCTGCTGGCTGCTGCTGACCACGGTGGGCTGTGCGACACTCAACCTGACGAACATGGACCTGCGGTCGCGGAAGGCGACGGCGCGCAATCCCGCGCTGCGCGTGGTCTGCCTGTGGGAACCGGCGGAAGGGCGCGATCCCAATGGAGTCCCCTGCCAGGGATTCGCCGGGCAGATCCTGTTCCTGACGAACACGTCGCTGCCGGTCTCGGTCGATGGCGACATCCGGGTCTATCAGTTCGACAACCAGGGGACGACCGAGGACCAGGCCAAACCGCTGCATCAGTTCGATTTCGACAGTGGTTCGTGGGCTCAGCACTATAGCTATGGAACCCTCGGCCCGGCCTACAGCGTCTTCATACCCTATATGCGGCGCGGCGTGTACGACGCGACCTGCGCCCTGCGGGTGCGGTTGACTCCCAAGCACGGCCCCGTCGTCTTCTCGGAAATGACCTCGCTGGACCTGCTGGGTTTTGACCAGGGCAAGCGCCCGCTCAAGGCTCCCCTGACCGATTCTCGCGTGGAACAAACCCTTCCCGAGGATCTGACGGCGGTCAACAAGCGCCGGCGCACGACGACGATCGTGCTGAATGCCCAGAACGGTGTCGCCAGTGATTCCGCGGAATCGCTGCCGGGCCACGCGGGCTCGGACCAGATCCAACAGGCGGCCTTCCAAACCGAAGCCGACGTGAGACCCCTGACCGCCAACGACTCGCGCCTGGCCCAACTGGAACAGATGGTCAACGAACTCCGGGTGCATCAGGCGGCGCGCGCCACTCCGGACAGGGCACCATCGACACCGCCGCGAAGACTGGATGAGGACGAGGACGCCGCGCGAATCAAGGTTCGCGCCGCACCGACCGCACCGGTCACGCCGTCCGAACAGAAGCCCGCCGCCAAGCTGCCGGAGTCGGATGAAGAGACGTCCGCATCCGCTCGATCGCGCACACTCAAGGATACCGGGATGGCCGCTGATCGCGGTCACCGGCATCCGCTGGACGACGACGCGGAACCGCATGTCCTCGCGCCATCCACCCGCGTGAAATCGCGCCCCTTGTTCGGTTCTGACAATGGTCCGTTCGCTTCGACAGCGACCGCGTCGGCCGCCGGAAATCGGCCGGCTCCGCTCCGTCATCCGCTGGCGGATTCGCCCGACGATCCGCCCCTGAAGGAAACCGTGACACGGAAAACCATCAGGGCCACCGAGTCCGCGCCGCCGGTCGCGACCGACCGCGGAGGCTCGTTCGATCCCTTCGATCCCATCGACACCGAAGCGATCGAAACGACCGCCGTCCAGGAAACGCCCACCATCCGGCGACAACTGCGCGCGGCGAACCAGTGAGGGAAGCAGGCGTGAGGCTGGAGACTGGAAAAATACAAAGCTCTTGCCTCCGAGCTTGTGAATCTTTGTAGCGTGGGTTTCAACCCACGCAAGATGTCGTACCGCGTCGGCTAAAGCCAACGCGACATCTTGTGCTGGACCGCCTTGAACGTGAAAGATTCACACGCTCTCCGACCTTCAGTCTCCCGCCTTTCCCCTCCCCCTCTTGGCAACCGGCCGGCCGATTCTCTATTCTCCCCGCCGATCACGATCCGCTCGTTTGATTCCTGGGAGAATTCCGTGTCCGACTCCGCCTCCGAACTGGTTCCGCTTCGAGAACTGTCACGCAAGCAGCGCCGCGTGCTGGGCGTGCTGCTCGAAAAGGCGTTCACGGTTCCCGACCAGTATCCGATGACGCTGAAGGGGATCACCACCGGTTGCAATCAGAAGAACAACCGCGATCCGGTTTCGAACTACACCGAAGACGATGTCATCGACACGCTCAATCAGCTCCAGCAGATGGGCTTCGTCGGCTGTCTGCACACCGAGAGCGGCCGGACCGAACGGTATCGCCATTACATGCGGCGCGTGACGAAGCTGACCGAGCCGCAGTTGGCCATCATGACGGAACTATTGCTGCGCGGCCGGCAACAACTCGGCGAACTGCGGACCCGCGCCAGCCGGATGGTGGCGATCGAGACTCAGGAGTCGCTGCGCCAGGAACTGCAGCGACTCCAAGAACAGGAGCTGGTTCAGGCCAACGGTCAGTTGGAACGGCGCGGGATCGAAGTCGATCACCGGCTGTATCCCGCCGGTGAAAACCACGACCGGATGACGATGCTCGCCGATGAATCCGATGACGAACCCGCCGCCACGATCACCCGCGCGGCGGCAGCGGCACCGCATCACGAGCCGCGCGCGTCACACGATCCCGCGGCATCCGACCGATTGGCGGCGCTGGAATCCCTGGTGCGCGAACTGAAGGATGAGCTCGGTTCCGTCCGGTCCGAGTTCCGCGATCTACAGGACCGCTTCGAAGACCTGCGCCGTCAACTCGGAAGCTGATCGAAGGTGGTGAGTGAACGGAAGACAAGGACCGGCGCATCAATAACTGTCGTAGCACGGACGCCTCGTCCGTGCGTCCCTTTCGTGCGATGGCTGGGTATTGGACGCACGGACGAGGCGTCCGTGCTACGGCGGATTCTCACCGAATCCCAACAGCTATTGATCCGCCGGTCCCAAGCAACCGGAGAGGCATCTCCGCACACCGGATCAGGCGGCGTTCGCCTTCTTGACGATCGCGGCGATGATGCCGATGACGATGACGACGAGTCCCACGCCACCGCCGATCTTTGCGGCCGGAGAAGTCGACATGACCCGGCCGTTCTGATCCTTCACCTGCCCCCAAATCACGCCACACTTCGCGCATTTGTGGCCGGCCTGGATCTCGACCGCCGACGTGAACCGGTGGCGGCATTTCTGACACTCGTATTCCATCATCATCTGTTGCGGTGCCGTGTTCATGCCGGGCATGGTTGGCATCTGCGACTGCGGCATCGTGTTCGGCATCGTGTTCGGCATGGTCATGGGGGGCATCTGCGCATGAGACCCCATCGGCATGGTTGATGTGGTTGGCATCGGTGATGTCGTGAACGGAGTCTGCGAGTGCGTCGTCGTCGGCATGGGCGTTGTGGGGAATGCCGATCCGGGTCGATTCGCGTTGGCGGCCATCGCCTGGGAATGCGCCGTCATGCGCGCCATTTCCGCCGCGGCATTGTTCGCCGCATTGGCACCCGCGTTGTTTCCGCCAAACGGATTCGGGAACGTCGGACCGGGCTGGGCGTGCGCCAACGCGGGTTGGGGTTGGATGCCACCGGGTTGGGGTTGCGCGCCGCTGACGGTGAAGGGCACTCCGCCCGCCACCGGTTGTGCCACAGCCCCGCCGGTGCCGTTCGGTGTCGAGTTGGCCGGTTGCGCCTGGTTCAGCCGCTGAATCAACTCGGTCACATTGTCCTTGGCTGGCGAATAAGAGAACGAACCATCGGGGCTGCGGACGATGCGAAACGTGCTGTTGGGGTGCTCGATCGTCTTGCCCTGCGGGGACATCACGGTGATGCCCTTCTCGTCAATTCCCACCAGCAGCGTTGTCAGGATCGCATTGTTCGTCTTGCGGATCGTGACCGGAATCGGCTGGTTGAACCGGAACGAGTTCGCGGCGGGTTCCTGCGCCGTCACCGCGACATCCACAGCGCCGATCAAAGCCAGCCAGAGCAACGACGTGAAACACCGGCCAAGACGATTCGACATGACGTGACCTCATCCATCCAGAAGCGTGCCGGGTGAAGATCCTGACTGGGCAGGCGCGGTTCACGGGGGCACCGGTTGGGAACTGAAACGCGGGAGCGATAGTGTTTGCAGGATTGTCGGTGCCGTCAAGCGGAATCTGTATTTTCGACAGGGCGGACGTGTCCGACAAACGCTGGACTCCTTCGAGTCCCGAATTTGACCCATTGAGTCAAGTTCGTGAAGAGATTGCAAAGTGCAAATTGATAATTGCAAAGTGCAAATTGAAGAACGACTCGGTGTCTTTCAATTTGAACTTTGCACTTTGCAATCATCAATTTGCAATTCTTCGATTCGTTGGTCTGATGTGCAGCCCTCGCTGAAATCTCAAACCTCAATCGTCCTGGCCATGTGCCGCTCGTCTCAGGCGGTCGTTCAGCGCGCGGCCCAGTCCGTTGCCGGGGAACGGCACCGCTAGGATCACGTCCAACCCCGCTTGGTCCAGGCGATGCAGTGCCTGAAAGAAATTCGACGCGGCCTCGACCAGGCTGCCTGTCGGTGAGAGGACTTCCACCGCCGCGAAGCCACCCGGATCGACATGCCCCGAGAGCCGCAGATCACCCGACAGCACGAGCAATCCCGTGCGCGGCGATGGCGGAGACGCCGGGACCGCGTCGACGATTTTCAACCGGGTGCGCGGTGCGTAATGGCTGTCGAGCATGCCCGGTGCCGCGGGCTTGTCCTGCGGCGATTGGTCGGGTCGTCGAACCGCTCCGATCAACGCTTCAATCGCTTCGAGTGGAACGCCGCCGGGACGCAGCAGCGTCGCCTGGCCGTCCAGCAGTTGCACGATGGTGGACTCGACGCCGACCCGGCACGGTCCGCCATCCAGGATCAGGTCGACGCGGTTCCCCAATTGCTGTCGCACATGTTCGGCCGTGGTGGGGCTGAGTCGTCCGAACGGATTCGCACTGGGGGCGGCCACCGG
>JAYTIB010000745.1:0-8761 GCA_043732205.1 Schlesneria sp.
GGAGCGACGGGACTACCGTAGTCCCGTCGCTCCGCCGACGGGACGAGTCGCAGCGTGATTGCCGCACACGTTGAAGGGGCTTGCAGACGGGATACTCGAATCGCACACTGGCCCCCATGAGCCGCGTGTTTGCACCTGCCGTGACTGTGATGAACCGTCTCGCCTATCCGGGCAAGTTTGCGGTGATCGCGGTGTTGTTCACGGTTCCGCTGCTGCTTGTCAGCCTGTTCCTCACGCGCGAGTTGCACGATCGCATTCAGTTTGCAGTGCGGGAGCTGGAGGGCAATGAGTATCTCCGACCGCTGCGGGTGCTGACGGAAGTTCTGCAACACCAGCGGCACGTGCAGTGCCGGGTTGACGGCTCGGCGGCGAATGATGCGGATGCGGCTGTGGCCGATCAACTGGATCGGGCGCTGCGGTCCGTCGAGGCGATCGATCATGTCGTGGGGGAACGCTTGAGGGTTTCGGACGATTGGCGGGCACTCGACCGCAGCATTCGCCACGGGCAGGATGAGTCCAAGACACGCTCGCCGGGCGAGCGCTTCGAGGAACTGACGCGCCAGATCAACGGAGTGATCGAATTGATGAACCGGGTCGGGGACCGGTCCAATCTGATTCTCGACCCCGACCTGGACAGTTACTACCTGATGGAAGCGGTGGTCGAACGACTGCCGATGTTGAATGAAGAAATTCAGTTGTCGCTCTGCCGCTCCGACCACCGCACCGCGTCCAACTCCACCGATGCGGTGCGTGCGTTTCAGATCAGCAGCCAATTGGGGACCATTGTCATCCGGCAGCGCGGGTTGCTGCGGAACCTGAACGTCGCGTTCGGAGAATCGCGCGACACGTCGCTCGAACAGCGGCTGGGTTCCGCCGTCCCCAAGTACTCGTTGGCAACGGAGGACTTTGTCGCACTGCTGAAGCAGGTCGAACCTGAAACGGCCGGGATGGATCTGACGAGGCTCGATTCCGTGGGGGACGCGGCGATCGCCGCGAATTATGAACTGTACGATCAGGTTTCGACGGCGCTGGATCAGCGGTTGCGGGCGCGGATCCAGCGGCTTGATCGACGCATCCTGTGGGTGGTGTTCACGACACTCCCCTGCGTTCTGGCCGCGATCTATTTGTTCGTCGGCTTCTACCTGGCGGTCATCCGGACGGTTTCGGCGCTGGACACGGCGACGCAGCGGATGCTGGCCGGCGAGATGTCCGACCCCTGGCTGCCGGTCGACTCGCACGACGAACTGTCGCGCGTCACGCAGTCCTTTCGGAAGATCTTTCACCAGCTTCAGACCGAGGCACGGGAACTCGATCACGCGCGTCAGGTGGCCGAGGCGGCGAACCGGGCCAAGGGGGAATTCCTGGCGAACATGAGCCACGAAATCCGCACTCCGATGAATGCGATCATCGGCATGACGGAACTGGTCATGGACACACCGCTGATGTCCGAGCAACGGGAATCGCTGCAACTGGTCAGCAAGTCGGCGGACGCACTGCTGGCGATCATCAACGACATTCTGGACTTCTCGAAGATTGAAGCGGGCAAACTCGACTTGGACATTGTGACGTTCGACCTGCGCCGCTCGGTCGAAGATCTGCTGGGGGCTCTGGCCGTGCGCGCCTCGGAGAAGGGACTGGAGCTCGCGTGCCGCATCGATCCGGAAGTTCCCAAGTCGGTCAGCGGCGATCCGCTGCGGTTGCGTCAGATCCTCGTCAACCTGGTCGCCAATGCCATCAAGTTCACCGGGCACGGCGAGGTCGTGGTCGAAGTCCGGCAGGCGTCGCGCACGAATCATCACGTTCAATTGGAGTTCTCGGTGTCCGACACCGGCATCGGTATTCCAGCCGCAAAGTTGGGGAAGATTTTTGAAGCGTTCGGCCAGGCGGATTCGTCGACCACCCGCAGGTACGGCGGCACGGGACTGGGGCTGACGATCTCGTCGCGGTTGGTCCAACTGATGGGCGGGGAGATCACGGTCCAAAGCGAGGTCGGTCGGGGCAGCGTCTTTTCGTTTGGCACGCTGTTCGGCGTTCCCGCAGAACCCGTCGTGGAGTCCGCCGCGGCCTCGTTGGAACAAGTCGCGGGCCTGGCCGTCCTGGTCGTCGACGACAATGCCACGAACCGGCGCATCATGGAGGAACTGCTGCTGCAGATGGGAATGAAGCCCACCGGCGTCGGCAGCGGAAGCGAGGCGCTGGAAGTGATCGAGCACCACTGGCATCAGGGGCACCCGTTCTCGCTGATGCTGCTCGATTGCCACATGCCGGACATGGACGGGTTCACCGTCGCGGAAAAACTGCGACCGCTTCCCGAGCGTGTGTCGACCGTGATGATGCTCACCTCCGGGGGCCAAACCCGTGATGCCGCGCGCTGCCGTGAATTGGGTTTGGCGGCCTACTTGGTCAAGCCCATCCGGCAAGCGGAATTGCGCAAGGCCATTCTGGCGGCCTTGGGAGCGACCGGCATCACGACATCTTCCGTGGTCTCCCCGGCGACGATCGCCACACCGTCACGCCGGTTGCGAATCCTGCTGGCCGAAGACAACGCGGTCAATCAAAAGCTGGCCGTGACGCTGCTGGAAAGGCACAACCACACGGTCGTCGTGGCCGAAACCGGTCTGGAAGCCATTGCGGCCTGGGAGCGTGAGCCCTTCGACGCGGCTCTGTTCGATGTGCAGATGCCCGAGATGGACGGACTGGAAGCGACCCGAATCATTCGTCAGCGCGAACAGATCCAGGGGGGCCACCTGCCGATCATTGCGATGACGGCCGCCGCCATGAAACGCGATCAGGAACTTTGTATCGAGGCCGGGATGGACAGTTATGTTTCCAAGCCGTTCCGCGCGGCGGAACTCTGGAAGGCGATCGAGACGCTCGTTCCGCTTGAAGACAGACCGTCGACCGATTCGCCGACAGTCCCCGTGGCGGCGGCTCCGGTGCTCGACCAACAACGAGGTGAAGACTCGTCATCGTTTAACCCTGAGCCAACGGCGAAGGTGGCGGGTACCAGCGCCCCGAATCCCATGCCGGCCAAGCCTGCGGCGACCGACGCGTCCGCCCGCTCCTCCTTCGCCGTTGGCTCAGGGTTAAACGATCGAACACCGCATGACGATGGAGCACCGGGAATGGCGCTCGCCGAATCGCCGCCGATTGATCCCGTCGTCGACTGGTCCGCCGCACTCATCAACACGGCGGGTGACGAAGTCCTGTTGCAGGAGTTGGTGACGATCTATCTCGAAGAAAGCCCGCAATGGATGCAGGCGATTCGTGAGTCGATGTCGCACCAGGATTCCGCGCAGATGCACCGGTCGGCGCACACCCTGAGAGGCGCACTGGAGACGATCGGTGCGTTGACCGTCGCGGCGACCGCCAAGGAATTGGAGATGATCGGACGGCAGGGAACAGTCGCGAATGCCGAGCCCGTATTCCGGTCATTGCGGGAGCAAACGGACCAACTCGCGCCGGTGCTCAAACGCCGCTTGAACTGAGACGTTGAGCCGAGCGGCAGATATGAGGTTACCCACCTACAAGCACGATGCGCAAGCGAGTGAGTGTCCGCGAAAACTCACTCGCTTGCGCTGCGTGCTTGTAGGACTATTCATGCCGCTCGACTTGGCCGCTACGCCAACGGAGTGCGTGCGAACAACGTCTGGCCCGCGTCCGCTCCCACGCCGTTGGCGTTGGGGCTAAACGTGTCAGGCCAGAATCCCGCGGATCACGTCGCCATGCACGTCCGTCAGCCGGCGCTGGATGCCGTTGTGGTAGAAGCTCAGCGTCTCGTGGTTCAATCCCAGCAGGTGCAGCGCGGTGGCGTGCAGGTCGTAGCTGTAACAGGGATCGTCGGCCGCCTTGAACCCGACCTCGTCACTGGTCCCGTGGCTGGTGCCTCCCTTGATGCCGCCGCCGGCGAGCCACGCCGTGAACACACCCGGATTGTGGTCGCGCCCCTTCTGCGCCCCCTGCATGAACGGTTGCCGTCCAAACTCGGACGTGCAGATGATCAGCGTCGATTCCAACAGCCCGCGCTGTTTCAAGTCGGCCAGCAGGGCGCTGGCGCCGGTGTCGAGAATTCGGCCCCAGTAGCCGTGGTCGCGAACGATGTCCTCGTGACTGTCCCAGTTCGGACGGATTTTTTTCGACGAGGTGTTCTCGGCACCGCAGAAGATCTGCACGAAGCGCACGCCCCGTTCGACCAGTCGCCGCGCCAGCAGGCATTGCCGGCCGAACGGACCGACATCGGGGTCGTCGAGTTCATACGGCTTCAGCGTCGCCGCGGTTTCACCGGAGATGTTCACCGCTTCGGGGGCACTCATCTGCAATCGTCCGGCCAGTTCATACGCGGCGATCCGGGCTTCTAGCAGCGAGTCCGTGCGGGATTCAGCATGCACCGTGTTCAACAGGCGCAGGAAGTCGCGTCCGTCACGCTCGCTCTCGGATGACGCGGCGTGATCGGGCGGCGGAAACAAGTCGGCGATCGGCGGCCGCTGTGCCGACGTCTCGATCACCGTCCCCTGATGGACGGCCGGCAGAAAGCCCGCCGCCCAATTGGCCAGTCCGCCGGGTGGAAGTCCGCGCGGGTCGGGCAGGACCACAAACGCGGGCAGATTGTCGTTCTCACTTCCGAGTCCGTACGTGACCCACGCCCCCATGCTGGGAAAGCCGGGCCGGATGAACCCGCTGTTCGCCATGAACATCGCCGGCCCATGCAGCGCCGACTTGCTCTGCATCGAGTGGATGAATGCCATGTCATCGACGTGACCGGCCAACCGCGGAAACAGATCACTCAACCAGCGCCCCGACTGGCCATGCTGACGAAACGGCCAAAAGCTCTTGGAGAAGTTCCCGGCGATTCCCGCAAAGGTCTGCTTGCCCAGCTCCGGATCAAACGGCTTGCCATGCTGCCGTTCCAATTCCGGCTTGTAGTCCCACGTGTCGACATGACTGAGACCACCCGGACAAAAGATCTGAATGACACTGGTCGCCCGCGCCGCAAAGTGGCCCGGCTTGCCGGCGAGCGGACTCTTCAACGTCGCGGTCTCGGCGGCCAACAACCCATCGCCGTTCAGCAGAGCTGCCAGCGCCACGCCCCCCAATCCACCGCCGGCCTCCCACAGGAATTCGCGGCGCGATTGCGGCGCAGGGTGCGTCAACTGATTCATGATTGCCCCGATAGCACGTTCGGTCCGCGGACTCCACGCACCCTACCGCGACAGCATGTTTGACTGCAACCATCACTGCTTGACCGCGCGGCCACCGGGTGTGCGTCACGATTCGGGGTGGAATCCGAACAGCGGTTCATCCCGGTCTGTCGAAGTCGCGGCGGCTCTTGGGCGACCGGCAGAAATCGGCAGACAAGCACGCTGCGCAAGATACAAGCACGATGCGCCAGCGAGTGAGTTTTCAGGCACACTCGCTTGCGCGTCGTGCTTGTATGCGCGTCGTGCTTGTCGGGGGACAAACATTCATCGGCCGCTCGCCTGACTCCTTCCGAGTCGACAACAACCCGTTCCTTCGATTCACCCAGAATTGAGATGCACACCCGCGGCCACCGTTGTCGGCCGGATCGTCGGATCACCCCGGTGAATGCGAACTGGCAGGCCGCCTGGCGGGCGAGTCAGCGTCCCAACACCCGGCGCGCGAGTCTCGCACCGGGGTGGAGGTTCAATCCGTAGCCCACGAGTCGTCCCTGCCCCGGCTGCGGGACGGCCCTGATTTCGGCGCGCGACGGAATGATTCTGAAACTCTCGGCGGCGGGTGCTGTCGGTGCGTTGATCGGCCCCGCTTGGTCGGCAGCCGACGACTCACGGTGGGAAACAGAGACGAACGTCACGACGACAGCAGACAGCACGGCGATTCGCAGTTTCACAGTTGAACTCCTCATTGATGACCGGCGAGACACGTTCACAGACACGGCGGTCCATTGGAAACAGGTCTGACAGCGATTGAAAGTCCATAATTCGATGCTGACGATTCCGGGATTGAATCGAGTCCAGTGAAAACGATTCCACGGTTTCTGCCGATTCCGCCGCGACGCTGAGGCTATCGGAGAAGGGGTCGGGAGTCTTTTTCATGCCGCACGACATCGTCCAACATCGCTTGTATCGAGACTGTGCGGCATGAAAAACACTCCCGACCCCCTCGCGACCGCGGCCTTTTGGACAGCCTTTCAAATTCACTCTGCCACGTCCGGCGGGGACGGGCGGAACATCCGGGCTGTTGATATCATCCACCCCGCCTGATGCCGCATCCGAGACTCCGAGAAACCTCCGCATGTCCTCAGAACTCATTTCGTATGATCCGTACGCCCTGCCGCCGGAGGCGATTCAAGAGCCCCCCGCCACCCTGTGGGCCGCGCTGCGAAAGATCGGACCCGGCATCATCCTCGCCGGCACGATCGTCGGATCGGGTGAGTTGATCCTGACGACCAGCCTGGGAGCCCGGTTTGGTTTCGTGTTCCTGTGGATGATCCTGTTCAGTTGCGTGATCAAGGTCTTCATCCAGATCGAAATCGGACGCTACGCGATCTCGTCGGGACGCCCGACGCTGGGGGCCATCAACGAACTCCCCGGTCCCCGATTCGGTGCGCATTGGATGGTCTGGTGGTGGTTCTGCATGATGATCTGCAGCGTGGTGCAACTGGGGGGCATGGCTGGAACCGTCGGTCAGGCGTTGAACCTGGCGTTTCCCGCGGTCGCGTCGCAATCGGCCGCAGCGCTGAATTCAATCGCGCCGTCATTGGGGGCGATGATCTCGAGCCGGCCCGCGGTCCCGTGGGCGGTCGCCACCTGTCTGGTCACGATGGCGTTGATCTACGGCGGGGGCTATCGGCGCATTGAGTGGCTGACCACGCTGATTGTCATCGGCGTCACGCTGATCACTGTCACCGCCGCGACAGCCCTCGGCTGGACCGGGTATCCCGTGACGGGCGCGGACCTGCTGTCGGGACTCAAGTTTCAGTTCCCGCGCGAAGGAGTCGCCGAAGCGTTCGCGGTGTTTGGCGTGACCGGAGTCGGTGCCACCGAGCTGTTCTATTACCCGTACTGGTGCTTGGAAAAAGGGTATGCCCGATACGTCGGCCGCGCAGACGGAACCGACGAATGGGCCCGCCGCGCGAAAGGATGGATCCGCGTGATGCATCTGGATGCCTGGGTCAGCATGGTGGTCTTCACCATCTCGACCGTGGCGTTCTACCTGATGGGGGCCGCCGTGCTGCACCGTCAGGGCAAGGTGCCCGCGAAGGACGAACTGATCGACACGCTGTCGCAGATGTACGTCGGTCCCTTTGGAGAATGGACGCGGGTTCTGTTCCTGATCGGTGCCGGCGCGGTCTTGTTCAAAACGCTGTATCTGGCCTGCGCCGCCAACAGCCGCCTGACGACCGACTTCCTGGTGCTGGCGGGGATGGCTCCCACCAAGTCCGCCGAACACCGGGCCCAACTCGTTCGCCGGTTCTGCCTGTTCTTTCCGATGCTCGCGCTGACGTTTTTCCTGATCGGCAAGGATCCCAAGTTGATGGTGACGATCGGCGGCGTGGGCCAGGCGGCGACACTGCCGATGATCGCCGGAGCGACGTTGTACTTCCGCTACCGCAAAGTCCATCCGGCTCTCAAGCCGTGGCGCATCACCGATGCGCTGCTGTGGATTGCCGTCGTCTCCATTTGTGTGGTGGCGGCCTATGCCGTTCCGACGCAAATCATGGCCATGCTTCCCGCGGGCAAATGAGATGTCTCCCTGTCGTGGGACTATGCAAACCTGCGTTGTTCCTTGGGTAGCCACGCTCGCCAAGAGCGTGGGCGTTCCGTGGAATTCCCACGCTCTTGGCGAGCGTGGCTACAGAATGTGAATTGCGGGTTCACTTGGAACGTGACTCTTGTGACGAGGGCTACCGTCAATGAACAGACAATTCACCCGCCGTCAGTTCCTGCATACCGCCGGTTCAGCGCCGCTGGCCATCGGGCTCGCTCACATGACCCTGACGGCCGCCGCAGACGCCGCGCGGCCCCGGCGCGTCGATGCGCATCTGCACTGCTTCGCGGGAACCAAGGATGAGCGGTTTCCGTACCACGCGCGTGCCGTCTACCGCCCCGAGGAACCTGCGACGCCCGAGCATCTGCTGAAGTGCATGGCCGAGGCGCAGGTCGACTACGGCATCATCGTCCATCCCGAGCCGTATCAGGACGACCACCGCTACCTCGAACATTGCCTGCAAGTGGGCAAGGGCAAACTGAAGGGAACGCTGCTGCTGTTCGCCGACCGCGAGGGTTCGCTGGATCAGCTTCCCGACTTGTGCCGCCGGCTGGATGTCGTCGCCGTACGCGTGCATGCGTACGCCGCCGATCGACTGCCGCCGTTCGGCAAGCCCGAACTGCGGAGGCTCTGGCAACTCGCCACCGAACATGGTCTCGCGGTGCAACTTCATTTCGAACCGAAGTACGCCGCCGGGTTTGAGCCGCTGATCCGCGAGTTCTCCAAGACCAAGGTCGTCATCGACCATCTCGGCCGACCGTTTCAGGCGACCGTCGAAGAGCACGCGGCGGTCGTCCACTGGGCGAAGTTCGACAACACGGTGATGAAGCTCTCGTCGATCCCCTTGCCGGCGGAAGCTCCCGATCGAAACATCGGCGCCGTGATCCGCCAGCTCACGGATGCCTGGGGTGCCGAGCGGATGATCTACGGCGGCGGATTCGCGGCCAACGCGACCGGCCAGTCGTACCACGACGAGTTCGAACGCGCCCGTTCGTTCCTGACGCATCTCACACCG
>JAYTIB010000746.1:0-8754 GCA_043732205.1 Schlesneria sp.
AATGAATAGTGCCGCCCCTTCAGGGCTTGGTATTCCCGACAATCCGCCAACCCAGGGCGTTGCCCTGGGCTGGCATAACACCGCCCCTTTGGGGCTGAATTCCCCAAAGGCGCAACTTCAAAAAGCGTGAGCGAGGGCGGGCGCTCCAGAACGCTCTCCATCACAGTCGTTTGGAACGTTCTCCCTCGTTCACGCTTCTGGTTATTTCGCCACTTCGCACAGGCGCACCTGCCGACAGGAAACCGCGAACGAGTGGTACGACGACCAGTGATTCAGTGACCACTCACCGGCTCGGCCAGTTCTTCGACGAACATGTCGCCGAACCAGGCGGGGCCGCCTTCGGCGACCAGGCGGAACTCGGGCAGGTCCGGATGATCGGCAACGGGGATCTTTCCAGCGGGCGTGTCATCGATGAAGAGACGCCACAGCGACACGTCGCGCTCCAGTCGAATCTCGTGGAGGCGCTCGGCGCCGACTTCGAACGGCCGCGCGTCGCCGAGCGGTTCGAACACGGCCCTGGCATCCGCGCGGTGACCGAGCGCGACTCGGTCCAGTGTGAGCCGCGCCACGTGCCGCGCACCGGTCTTGCCGACGTTGAAGTGCAACTCGATCGCCGACGCGCCGTGCAACCGGGCGGCGATGGTCAGCCGGTAGAAGACCAGCCGCTCGGCGTGATCGCCGACCGGTTTCAGCAGCGGCCGAAGGATCTCGCCGCCGGTGCCGGAGATGATCGTGCCCCCCTCGTCGTCGGCATCGACCGTCCATCCGCCGGACTGTGTTTTCCAGCCGCGCAGCGACCTGCCGTCGAACAGTTCGGCCGCCCAGCCCGTTTCCTTCAGCGTCGATGCGGACTGCGGCGCGACCGCCGGCTTCGAGAAAAACGGAACTGCCACGAAGCCGGTCAGCGTCGCGATCAACACTGTCGCGGCCAGGGCCACACCCATCCACGGCTGAAAACCGCGCGGCTTCTCCGTGGTGACAAAGTCTGTTGTTGCCGTCGTGATCGCCGTCGCAGAGTTTGCAGTGAGCGACCCGCCGACAACCATCACCGGCAGGGTGTCGATCCGGTCGAGCAACTCGGCATAGTTGCCGATGCGCTGGTCGGGATCGCGCGCCAGCATCTGCTCCAACAGACGGACGGTGTCTCGGGAGACGTCCGGGCGCGCGGTGCTGATGGATGGCGGGACATCACCCAATTTCTGGGCGATGATCTGCGGCAGCGTTTGTCCGTCATACGGCGCACGTCCCGCCAACAGGTGAAAGGCGGTGGCACCGAGTGAATAGATGTCGACCTTCTCGTTGACGGCGCTCCCCGCGTTCAGTTGCTCGGGAGCCATGTAGTGCGGACTTCCCAGCGTCGATTGCTCCGCCGTCAACCGCGTCCGTTCACTCGCCTCGGCCGACAGGAACGCCAGTCCGAAGTCGGCGATCTTGACCAGCGGCATACCGGGCGGCAGCGGGTATCCCTTGGGGGGCGACACCAGCAGCAGATTGGCCGGCTTGATGTCACGATGGACGATCCCCGATTCGGCCGCGTGCGCCAGTCCCGTCGCGGCCTGACGAATGAGATGCCAGACCTGCCGCTCGCTGAGCGGATGCAGCCGCTTCACGTAGCGTTCGGCGTCCTCGCCCTCGACGTACTCCATCGCGAAATACAACCGGCCGGCGTGACGGCCGAAATCGTAGGCCGTGATGATGTGCGGGTGCAGCAGCCGCGCGACGGTCTGCGCCTCCTGCTCGAACCGCGCCAGCATGGAGGGGTTGGCCGAGTGACTGACCAGCACCATCTTCAGCGCGACCACGCGATCGAGCGCCAACTGGCGGGCGCGGTACACAACCCCCATGCCACCCCGGCCGAGAACCGACTGGATTTCGTAACCGGGAATCGCCGACGACGGTTGCCGCAGCGTCTCGATGATCTCCACATCCAGGGCAGTCATCAGTCCCTTCTGCAGGACGAGCGTCGAGCCTTCGATCAGGCGGCTGGTTGCTTCGAGTTGCAGTTCGCGCAACGTTTCCGCGGGCAGCAATCCCTGCTGTCCGGCGATTTCGAAAAAGTGGCGGGTGGTTTCGAGGGACATGTGATTCGTTCGGGAACGGAGCGCCACATCTTTCTGGCAACTCAATCAGCCACAGGGCGCTAGCCCGGATTATTCATGAGGAACCACGGAAAACACGGAAATTCACGGAAGTGGAAGAGTTGCACAATGTCGCCACCTTGCACTTCGAATGTTGAGCAGGCCGAGATGCTTTCACGCAACTTCTTACTCTTCTTCCCTTCCGTACTACTAACCATTCGCTTCTGGTCTGGCCGCGAAGATTTGATTTGCGTGAAGCAGCTCTGCGAGTCGTCATCAAAGCTCGGAGTCATACTATTGCCGACGACCGTCAAGAAGACTTCGACAGGAAGATTTGGGACAGGAATATCCGGGCAGAAAAACCCGAAGTTGGCCCATATCTTCCTGTCCCACATGTTCCTGTTTACGTTTGGTTGCGGCATGACCGCGCTGGGACTTTCCGTGTTTTCCGTGGTGAATAATCGGGGCTAGCCCACGGTTCGGACGTGCTAGCCGAGTGTGAACCGGACGCTAGCGCGTTCCGGCTGATCCCGCCAAGAAATCTTGCCACACACTATTGGAACGTCAGTCACCCGACGGTTTGTTCAGACGATCCAGTTGATCCAAGATCGCCTTGACCGATGGCCGGTCGGCCAGTGTGTTGCCCACGTAGGCGAATTGAACCTTCCCCGTATTGTCGAAGATGTACGTGGCCGGCTTGGAAAGGCTCTTGCGAATCCCCAGCTTGTCGACCGCCTTCAATTCAACATCCAGCAGCAACGGGAACGGCACCTTCTGTTCATTCGCCGGCAGGCGCGCGACCGACTTCGTCACGAAGATGTCCAGTTTCGGCTGATCCGCCGGCTTCTCCAGCGGATAGACGACGACCACCTCGGCATCCCGCTCGCGGATCTTCGGGTAGTTCGAAATCAACCGCGAGGTCTGCGTCGCGCAGTACGGGCAGATCGCGCCCGAGTAGCCCCGCGTGATGACCAGCACCAGCGGCTTCGTTCCCAGATAGTTCTTCAGCGGAACCTGCTCGCCGTCCCTGTTCGTGAACACTAGGCTGGAGATGTCATCGTCAACCGCCACGTTAGCGGCCACATCGTCCTTGAACTGAATCGAATCGTCCGTAACGCCGTAGTAATCCGAATTCGCGGAGGGGTTGCCCGCCGGCGGCGCGGGGGCCTTCGAGCAACCGACCGGGACGACGATCAACAACAGGGCGATCAAGCGGCGCATGGACATTACCGGGAGTTTCCGTGAGGAGGTGACGGTGAGGTGCAAAGGATAGCGAACTCAGTGACGCAACCCCAGAGATCGGAGCGCGGCCTTGCTGCAATCAAATGGAACAGAAGGAAACGAAGGGAACGAAGAAAGCCGTTGTTGATGGCCAGAATTCGGCGATGACAACGAACAGCGATTGCCCCGTCTGCCCTTTGTTCCCTTCGTTTGCTTCTGTTCCAATTCTTCTCGCAGCGCAGAGAACCGGATCGTTAGGATCGTTCGAGAAATTATTGTCGCCTTTCGCTCCGCGAAAGGGCGTTCTTTCGCGGAGCGAAAGACGACAGTAATTGATGCGCCGCTCCTTAGTTGTATGGAGTGCCGTTCGACACGCGAACGTGGAGTTTTGTTGCCTGTCCGTCCCGGCATGTGTTGGAAGATGATGCTGACGCCAACGGTTGATTCACTCAACGGCCCGGACAGGTCGGAAGCCTGTCCTACGGGCTCTTTTCGACCGTCACGAACACCGGCGGGCTGGCGTACGTCGCTTTCATCACGAAGTTGATCGCGAAGTTCGCCATGACCACGCCCACCTGCTTCTCCGTCGGCGGAGCCGTCTTGTCGGCCTTCAGTGTGATCACCCCTTCGTTGGTCGAACCGGTCAGCAGCGTCTTGCTCTGGTTGCCGTCGATGGTCACCCCTTCCGGCAGGCTGTTGGCGTAGATGGAATCGAGATGCTTGTAGAGCATGTCGAGCGTCACGTTTTGGTTGACGTCCTTGTTGCGCTCCAGCGTGACGAGGATCTTCTTCGATTCGCCCGGCTTCAGACTGATCTCGGTGTCGCTCAGCTTGATCGACACGATGTCAGACGGCGGTCCGACGCTGACCACGTGAGATTCGACCGGGTAATGGCCGCGACCTCCGCCGGGCGAATAGTACTCTTGGTACGGCGTGGCGATGGCGGAGAGTTGCAGCGGCGGTTGACCTTCAGCCTGGGGATGAATGGCCGTGCCGTGGACCTGCAAGTCGGCGGCGAGCACTCCCGCATCCGGCGCGGCGGTCAGGACGATGCAGCCATCCTGTCCCTTGCCCGCCAGGATGCGTCCGCAGGTCGCGGTGACTCCGGGTGGCAACCCGTTGATGTGCAGTTGAACTTCACCCGTGAACCCGTGCTTGCGGACGACGCGCGCGAAGAGCGCGCCGCTCAGGCCCGGTGTCAACAATGTCTTGTCCGTGTCGAGTTGCAGTTCGAACGACGGGACCGTCCGGGTGATTTGCAGGACGTATTCAAAGCCCGGTCCGCCGCGCAGATGCTGGTCGCGCACTTCCACCGTGAACGTCCCGTCGGCCGGTGCTTCCCAGCCTTCGAGGAATGTGTCGGCGAATGTCAGCCGGCCGAAGCGGCCGTCGTCGTCTTCGCGCAGCGCCTGTCCCTTGTCGTTCAGGATGCGAAGGAACGAGTCGAGGTTGGACATCTGCCGCCGTGCCACGATTTCGAAGGTGAATTTCTCACCCTTCTTGGCCACGAACGAGTAACAGTCCAGATCCGCTTCGGCTTCGATCCGCCCGCTGATCACCTGCGGCACCTCGACGACCGGCGCCGTCATCATGGAATTGTTGTCGGTCGCCGGCTCGGTGAATGTCGGCAGCTCGGTCACGTAGAACGGCACGGGGTTGGTGACTTGGTCTCCCAGTGTCAGCGGTGCGAATTGGCTTCCCAGCGGTGTCCCTTCCGGGAACTTGATCGTTCCCTTCAGATCGGCGGGCAGGAACACGCCGCTCAATTCGATCGGCGTTTCGACGCCGGCCTTCACCGCCTTCGGGAAGGCACCCGTCACGTACGGGCGGGAGTTCGCTTCGATGCAGTATTCCCAATACACGTTGCCGTGATAGCGGACGTCGCGCAGTTCGAGCAGATAGTCGCCCGCCTGCTCGAAGCGGTGCGTCAGAAAGGGATCGGCGAAGAACGCATTGTCCGACACGGCCAGCACGCCACCCTGAGTGTCGCGCAGAAACAGGATCGGGTCGGCGTGCGCCTGCAGGTCGTGGATCTTGTCCTGCAACCGCTGACAGCGGACGTGAAACGAAATCGACTGCCCCGCCGTGGCGGTGAACTTGTAGAAGTCGAAGTCCTCGACCTTCTCGATCGCGCCGCACAACGTCGCGGGGAGCGTCACCGGTTGCGCTTTGTCGGCGGTGTTGTTGTCCGCTGCCTCGGCAATCACCGGGTCGCGCACGACGACCAACTGGCCGATCGTGCTAGCCCCGTTGGGCGTCGCCAATCGAAACTCGCGCACACCCAGAAGTGCGTCGGCCGCGACCGTGAACTTCAGCTTGAGCTTCGTCAGTTCTTTCGGTTTCTCGCCGGGCTTGGGCGGTTCCTTGGGAGTCTCGGGGGGAACGACCTCAGCCTTGACCCCGCCGCCGCTGACGAAGACCTGGTACGCGCCGAGCATCGTGTACCGCGACTGCACCTCGCACTCGGAAGTCGTCCCGACTTGGATGGCGACCGGCTTCAAACTCATCACCATCGGATAAGACGTCTGTGCGAGTGCGGAGGAGATCGACAGACTCGGAATGACCGCGGCACACAGCGCCGCGCAGAAGATGCGTTGTGATCGAGCGGCGAACATTCGGCGTTTCATGGGAGTGTCCTGCAGGTGGGAAGGACGGAGGCGGGATGGCAGACGTTGCGTGGCATTCGGCAGAAATTCAACTATCAACGACGTAGGACGGATTTCCAATCCGTCCGTCAACGCGGGACGGATTGGAAATCCGTCCCACGAGAAATCCGTCCCACAGGTCGATCATGTCCCGCCGACTGCATTACTGTAACGATTACAGAGTTCGCGGCGGAGTCTCCGGGGGGATGCACTCGGGGAGCGGGTTCAAACGTAGGATCGCCTTTTCGACACGATTTCCGATGATCAGGATCGTGATCGACACGAGGAACGCCGCCACGGCCATCTGCCACAAACCGACTCCGCAGGTGACGCCGATCACCGCTGTCAGCCAAATGGACGCGGCCGTCGTCAGGCCGTGAACTTCGTCGCGCCCCTGGGCGTGCAGGATGACACCCGCGCCGAGAAACCCGATCCCCTGCAGGATCCCCTGGATGACGCGCGTCAGGCCGTCGTACGTGACGGTCTGTTGCTGCGCGGCCGCCGCCAGCGCGACCATCGCCGCCAGCGCCGATCCGACGCTGACCATTGCCAGCACCCGCAGTCCCGCCGGCTTGTGGTGCAGATCCCGGTTCACACCGATCGCGCCCCCCAGCAGCATCGCCGCTCCCAGCCGCAGCAGGATCTCGTGAAACTCGTCAAAGCCGGTGGGATTCATGAAGTCGCTCGGGCTGGAGGCTGCGTCACGGTCTGCCAAGGAACAGACAGTACTCTGGCGGGGACCGGGCGCGTCGTCCAGTCCGCCGATAGTGTCAGTCCGCCGATGGAAGCCAATTCACACGGCTCGTGCTATCCTGTCGCCCCGCTTCGTTTAACCCGGAGCCAACGGCGACGGGCGACGCTCAAGCCGACGCAGCCCGGTACGGGGCGCTGGCGACTCACTCCCGTCGCCGGTGGCTCCGGGTTAAACGAAGTCAACGAAATCAAGTTCCCGACGTGACTTTATGGAGCAACATCCGATGAGCAACCCGATCTGCCGCTGGGGCATTCTGTCGACTGCCAACATCGCCCAAAAGAACTGGCTCGCCATCCGCAACTCGGGGAACGCAGTCGTCACCGTGGTGGCCAGCCGGACCGCCGCGAAGAGCCAACAGTTCATCGACGCCTGCCAGGCGTCGGCCCCGTTCGCCGCGGTGCCGCAAGCCTGCGGGAGCTACGAGGAACTTCTCAAGCGCGACGATGTCGATGCCGTCTACATTCCGCTGCCGACCGGGATTCGCAAGGAGTGGGTGATCCGCGCCGCCAACGCGGGCAAGCATGTGCTGTGCGAGAAGCCGGTCGGAGTTTCCGCCGCCGACGTCGTCGACATGTTGGCCGCGTGCAAACAGAACAACGTCCAGTTCATGGATGGCGTGATGTTCATGCACAGCCAACGGTTGCCGAAGCTGCGCGAAGTGCTCGACGACGGCGCGAGCGTCGGCAAGCTGCGCCGCATCCATTCGCAGTTCAGCTTTGCCGCCTCGGACGAATTCGTGTCGAGCAACATCCGGGCGAGCGGCGATCTCGAACCTGACGGATGCCTCGGCGATCTCGGCTGGTACAACATCCGCTTCACGCTGTGGGCGATGAAATACCAGATGCCGCACAAGGTGAGTGGCCGGCTGCTGACCGAAGCGGGCCGCACCGGCGGCGGACCGCCGGTCCCGATGGAGTTCTCGGGGGAACTGTTCTTCGCCGACGGTGTCTCGGCCAGCTTCTACTGCTCGTTCCTGAACGAGAACCAGCAGTGGGCCAATTTGAGCGGCACGAAGGGGTACATCCACGTCCCCGGCTTCGTCTGTCCATTCTACGGCAGTGAAGTCTCGTTCGATGTCACCAACGTCAAGTTTGCGCCGCGCGGTTGCGACTTCAACATGGAAGACCACACCCGCCGGGTGGCGATCGCCGAATACGGCAGCAGCGCCCCGAACGCGCAGGAGACCAACCTGTTCCGCAACTTCTCGCAACTGGCGCTCTCCGGCCAACCCGACGAATCCTGGGGCCGGATCGCGCTGCAAACCCAACAGGTGATGGAAGCCACACTGGCCTCCGCCCGTCAGGACGGAAAGCTCGTCGAGATGAAGTAGTCGCGGATTGGAGATGAAGCCGTCTTGGCCCGCGGCAATTCGGTAGTGGTACAGTTTGAATTTGACCTTGAGAACTGACCGGCATAGCGCGGCTCGATCATTCGATCCAAAAGAGAATCATGCACTTGCCAAAGCAGATGCTGTAAGTCTAACGGCGGCCTTGTAGTCTGATCGATTGTTGGCGCGGAATGCTGAACTGACGTTGACATGAAACTCGGGTTGCCATTACCAGTTGGAAATGCGTCGCTCTCCTCGCCTGATCTCGCTTCTCCTGATCGTGTGTCACATCGGTTGCGCGAGCGTTGGCGTTCGCACTGGTGCGTACTCTGAGCGAGCCGCGATTTATCCGGCAACCGCCGTAGACGCCGGAGTTGTGTCTTACGTCGTAACCAGACCGTTCATCCCATACGTTGATCCGACGTTTTCCCCGGACGCCCAAGAGGGAATAGTCTACGTGCTAGCCCCCGCGTCAATCATCGACCTACCGCTGGCCGTCGCACTGGACACATTACTTCTGCCGTATGACATTCGCAGGTGGCGTAACAAACAAGCGGAAGAGGATTCGCGGCTTGATTGAAATCGGTCGGGATGGACACGATTTCAAACTGTTCCGCTATGCTTGTTTCTTGCGGCTCGGCAGGAGCCTCGCCCTCCCGACAGCAGCAGGACTCTCCGCGGCGAATCACTCGTCGAGCCGGAATTTCATCCCGGCGCGCAGCACATGCA
>JAYTIB010000747.1:0-3348 GCA_043732205.1 Schlesneria sp.
TGGCACAAATCCGCCGATGGTGGTGTAACCGGCCTTGTAGCCGTACAACCCGCCGCCGCGCGAATCGACGTTGAATTTTGGCTGGAATCTCCGCTCGACCGGCGTGATCCCGAAGTACTCGCCCGGATTGACCTGACCGGTTCCGTCGAGCGGCTGCAAGGGCGCCGGACTCGCGGATGGCGGTGCCGTTCCGAGCCGGACGGTTCCCTCCGTGACTTGCGGCTGATCCTGCGCCGCTGCCGGTGGTTGCCCCAGCTTGACGGTTCCCTCAGACTCGCCTGGCGGCTGGGCAACGGTGACTCCCGTCAATGCCGCCCATGTCATGAGTCCGAACATACACCGCTTGATTCGAAGATTCATCGGTTGCTCCAGCGACTGCTGAGAAGACCTCGCACGCCAACCCTGCTCAGCGACAATCCGCGCCATCCCGGCGCAGCCCGTGACTTTAACGGTTCCTCCGCCTCTAGCGGTTATCCGTAGTTTTCGGAAAAATCGGGCGATGCGGTTGAGTGAATTACCGCTACGAAGCGTACTTTCGGCACAAGCCGCAAGGTCGCACGGGCCGGTCGCAGGTTCCGCCGAAGACCAACGTCGAATGGTCCGCAATCATCGGGCGACATCGCCGGTGAGAGCCTGCACTGCGGCGGAATCCGCCGTAGGACGATCCGTTCATCTGGGATGAGCAAGAGAGTGTGGGCCGCGACCAACGTACTGTAGTCCCGCCGCTCCGCCGGCGGGACGGGCGCGACGTTGGCGTCCACATGCGGAGACGCCCCGTTCTCGCATGTCCCGCCGGCGGAGCGGCGGGACTACAGTAGGCTTACTTCCCCGAGACGAACTGCACTTGCGCCGGCGATCCGGGGACGTCGTACAGCTCCAGGCGAACCGGAGACTTTCGAGTCAACAAGTTGACCGAGACCGTCACCAGATGTTCACCCACACTCAGCGGAACCTCTTGCCTGTCGCGCACATCGACGGGCTTGCCGTCGAGCCACAGTTGCAATCCGGCCGCGTCGCCGACCGCCAATCCGACCGGACCGGCCGTCGTGACGTTGACCCGGCAACGCAGGAACCCGACCTTGCGGGCCGCCTCACCCAGCCGCTCCTTCATGGTGAAGTCGAGCACATCACGCAGCGGCATCGACCCGGCCACGGAACTGTACACCGGCACCCACGCCAGCCCCTTGTCGTCCGAGATCACTTGAGTGTCGCTCGTCCGATACATGCGCGTGTACGCGACGTCGCTAGGCTGCAGGGTTTCCCACCGTCGCACCACGCGGGCCGTCACGGCGGCATACGGACCGGGCTTGCCGAGTTCGGACAGGAACCGGACGAGGTCGATCAGTTCGGCCCGCGTCAGCTTGTCGACCAGGCCGACCGGCATCAGCGACGTTCCCGGCGACTGCTCTTCAATCTTCTTCAGCGGCACGGTGATCTCACGATCTTCGATGTCGCGCAACAGCAGGTCCGTGTCGGTCTGACGCACCTTGACCCCGGTGATCACCTTGCCGTCGTCCGTCTGCACGACGACCGAGTGATATCCCTCTTTGACGGCCTTGTTGGGAAGCAGGATCGATTCGACCAGATAGTCGATCTGGGCACTGGAACCGATGCTCACCAGATCCGGGCCGACTTTCCCACCGGCTCCGCCGACCGCGTGACACTTGAGGCAGTTGAGCTCGCCGCGCCGGAAGATCGCTTCACCGCGTGCCGGGTCGCCGTTCTGTTTGATGAGGGCCACCAGCGCGGACATCTCGTCGGGTGACAGGGTCTTCGGTTGGCTGACGATGCCGCCCGCCCTGCCCAGGGCTTCGACGAGTTTGGCCTCTTGTCGGCCCGAGCCGGTCACCGCGCGCAGCGCGATCTTGGCCGCGTCCTCCGGCAGTGACTGACCGGCCAGCGCGGTGGCCAGCACATCGGGACCACCCTTGTGTTGCAGGAAGGCGGTGACGACTTGTGTCTGAGCACCGGCATCTGTGGAACTCTTGAACCAGGTGATGGCCAGCTTCGCCGCGTTGGCCGCATCGAGGGGAACCAGTTCCGAGAGCGCTGTCGCGCGGATCGATTCCGACGTGTCGGCCGTGGTCACTTCGGCGAGCAGTTGCCTGTCGGCCGCTTTCCCAAGTTGGGCGATTCCCCGCAGGGCCGCGATGCGCAGCGGTGCGTCGAGCGTTCCGTTTCGTGCCGCGGCGGTGACAAAGCCCCGCAGCGCCTCCAGTTTCCAAACGCCCACGCAATCCAGCGCCGCGAGACGGACGGAGTCGTCCGTCGACTGCAACGTGTCGGACAGTGACGTGAGATCTCCGGACGGCTGCACGTTTCGCTTGCGCTTGGCATCGGCCAATGTCCGCAACAACGTGGCCGCATTCTGCGGAGGAGTCTCGGCGGCCTGCGCGAGGTCAAACACCAGCCGCAACTGATCGGCATTTCCCAACGCCGCGACCGTTTCGAGCAATGATTCCTGAAGCTCCGCCGGCACGTTGCCATCCTTGAGTTTCTTCACGAGCACCGGGATTGCCTGAGCCGCTTCGGCCGCCCGCACCGCAAACAGCAACCGATGGATCTTCCCCTCGAAGTCGAACTTGCCGGCCACGACCTCGGGCAGCCAGACCGGAGCCAGCTCGCGGCTCGTCTGCCACAGGGCATAGTCGGCGAATTGATCGAGCGGACGATCGGCCGCCCGCAGCGCGAAGGCCGCCGCGCGGATCTCGGGGAACTCGGACAACGCGCGGACCGCTTCCATCACGACGCGCGGGTGTTCGTCGACGACGGCCGCTTCGAGCCACGCGAGAGCCAACGGCAGACGGTCTTTCCAATGCGGAATGACTCGGACACCGGCAGCGCGCGCCTCGGGAACCTTGGACAACAGCGCCGATTCGAGTAGCGCAGGATTTGATATGTCGAGCGCTTGGCACATCCACAAGGCTTCCAAGCGATGATGGACATACTGCGGATCATTCGGATCGAGAGCCCTCACCCAGGCGACCAGTGCCGGGACGACCTTCTCCGCTCCCATCTCTTTGAGAACCCGCTTGGCCTGCTGCCGCTCGAACGTCTCGGGGGACTTGAGCGAGTTCAACAACGAGGCGACATCGGCTCCGACGAGTTTCGGTTTCGCGAGCGGCTGGCGGCCCTTGGCCGTGACGCGCCAGATCCGACCGTGCGTGTGATCACGGCGCGGATCGCGAAAGTCGACTTCTCCATGCTGGATGATCGGGTTGTACCAGTCGGCGATGTAGATCGCGCCGTCCGGTCCCTGCTTCACGTCGATCGGTCGAAACGCCACGTGATTGGAACTGATCAGGTCCGGCCGCTGACGCGCCGCGAATCCGGCACCGTCTTCGCTCA
>JAYTIB010000748.1:0-8731 GCA_043732205.1 Schlesneria sp.
GGACATCCGCGAATTCGGCGAAGCGGTGCAGATCGCCCACGCGGCCGGGCTGACGATTTTCCTCGCCACGCCCCGCATTCAGAAGCCGGAGGAACTCGGTCTGTTTCATGCCATCGGCAAGCATGGAGCCGATGGAATCCTGATCAGGAACCTGGCCGGGCTGCGGTTCTACACGCAGCGCGGCATCCCGGTCGTTGCGGATTACTCATTGAACGCGACCAACGAACTGACGGCCGAATTCCTGCGGCAACAGGGCGCGGCGCGGCTGACCGCTTCGTACGACATGAACCGCGACCAACTGCTGAGCCTCGTCGCCGCCGCGCCGCCGCAGTGGCTGGAGGTCGTCGTCCACCAGCACATGCCGATGTTTCACATGGAGCACTGCGTCTTCTGCGCGGTGCTGTCGCCGGGCACCAACAAGACCAACTGCGGCCGGCCGTGCGACACGCATCTGGTCCAGCTCCGCGATCGCGTCGGGAGCGAACATCCGCTGCACGCGGATGTCGGTTGCCGAAACACGCTGTTCAACGCGGTCCCGCAAAGTGCCGCGGAAGTGGTGACCACTCTGGTGGACCGGGGCGTGCGCGACTTCCGGATCGAGTTCCTGTCCGAGCGCCCCGCCGAGATCCAACGGATTCTGCACCTGTACCGCGACCTGCTGGCCCGCCGGATTCGGGGCGAACAGGTCTGGCAACAACTGCACGCCGCCAACCGCGTCGGCGTCACCCGCGGCACACTCGAAGAACGCCGCAATCCGCTGGCGATTTTGTGAAAGGACGAAGCATGAGAAGCCTGTCGTTCGCTCTCATTTCATCGTTGCTGTTGCTACCCCGTCTCGCCGCCCTGGCCGATGATCCCGTTCCGTACAAGGATCCGGCACCGAAGCGGTACGACTTGTCGGCGCGGGCGGGTCAGATCGACAAGCGCGCCCGGCCGCATCCCGAGATCGATTTCGTGTTCGAGAAAAACGGCAAGCCAGCCGACCTGCAGCATGCGTCGGTGGACACCCGTGTCGCGCCGCGCGGCAAGCTGGTGATCTGGTTGATGGGTCACAATGGTCCATTGTTCGACCGGGTGTCGGGCTATGGCCTGCACGCGATCCAGGTGAGCTACGCCAACGGCTGGTTCGGAAAACTCAACAAGGAGCCGCCGCCGGACGACAAGTACCTCGGTCGCATTCGGCTGGAAGCGGCGACCGGTGAGGACTTCAGCGATGCGATCGACATCCCCAAGCCGGACGGCATGGCGGAGCGTTCCTTCCAGTTTGTGAAGTGGCTGGCGAAAGAGAATCCGCAGGGAAAGTGGGACCAGTTCCTGTCCGCGGACAAGCAGGGACTGCGCTGGGATCGGGTGACGATGGCGGGGATTTCGCACGGGTCCACGACAGCGGCGCGGTTCGCCATTCACCAGAAGGTCGATCGGGTCGTGATGCTCTCGGGACCGCGCGACCAACTGGAGACGTGGTACTCGCTGCCATCGGCCACTCCGGCCAACCGGTTCTTTGGATTCACTCACGTCCTGGACGGCGGTTGGAAGGCCGATCACTACTGCCGGTCCTGGGAACTGCTGGGGCTGCACAAGTTCGGCCCCATCGTCAACGTCGACAAGGTCGCGCCGCCGTATGGCAACTCGCGCCGGTTGATCACGGACGCCGATGTGAAGCAGGACGCCAATCGCGCCCATTCGGCATCCGTCCCCGGAGGGGCCGCGGTCAAGGATGCCTCGGGCAAGTTCATCCACGAGGCGGTTTGGAAACACCTGTTCACGCACCCGGTCGATCAGGTGGGCGACGCGGTTCCGGCCGACCCGGACTGTTTGAAGGAACAGGGACGCAAACGGACTTGAGGTTTCACAACAGCAGTTCCCACCGGGCGATTCCGTTCGAGCTTTCAAACACCCGGTTCGCAACCGTATCGGTTCACACGTGAATGAAAACCGCTGTTGTGGCTTGTGCTTGTGCGGAACTTTCGCGTCTTGCAGTTACAACAACGGCAGCACGTCGCCGTCGCAGATGGGGAGCGGGCGGTTGAGCATGTCGCGGAGTTCCGCTCGCGGTGAGATTCCGAGTGCGTGAAAGATCGTGGCATGCACGTCCGGGGGTGAGCAGGCCAGCGTCTTCGGGAACGCTCCCTTGCTGTCGCTGCTGCCGTAGACCTGGCCCCCCTGAATCCCGCCGCCGGCCATCGCGATCGAGTAGACGTACGGATAGTGGTCGCGACCGGCGCCGCCGTTGATGTTCGGAGTGCGTCCGAAGTCTGTCAGCACGACCACCAGCGTTTCGCCGAGCGTGCCCCGATCGGACAAGTCTTGAAGCAGCGCCGAGGTGCCCTGATCGAAGACCGGCAACAGGCGCTTCTTCAACCGGTTGAAGTTGTCGCCGTGTGTGTCCCACATGTCACCCGCCCCGCCGTTCAGGTCGCCCGCCGAACAGCAGACTTGCACGATCGGCACGCCCGCTTCGGTCAGGCGCCGCGCCAACAGCAGGCTGGTGCCGCCCAGATGCTTGCCGTAGGTTTCGCGCACCTTGGGGTTCTCTTGCTCCAGATCGTACGCCTGTTTCACCGCCGAGCCAGACAGGATGTCTTCGGCCAGGTCATGGAAGTGTTGAAAGCCACCGTGCTCGCGCGTGTGACGCGACGGCGCATCCAACGCTGCCAGCAGCGAACGCCGCGACGTCAACCGGGGGATGTCGACATCGTTCAGATTCAGGACTTCGGAACCGAGCGGGCGGGAGACTCCCCCGAACGGTTCACCATCAGGCGGACGCATGACAATCGGGTCACACTGAACGCCGAGCCAGCCGCCGTATTCACCGGCTTGCAGCGTGTTGTTGTCGACCAACGGATACGGGACTCGCACCGCGGCGGGGACTCCGCGCGGGGCCGAACGGAACTTGGAGACCATCGCCAGCAGCGACGGCCAATCGTCGTGCAGCGGGGGAATGTTGCCGGCCCGCGGCGGTTTGTGGCCGGTCAAGTTCCAGTACATCCCGCGCCCGTGCGCGGAATCGTCGTGATGGATTGACCGGATGATGGCCAGCTTGTCGGTGTGCCGGGCCAGCAGCGGCAGATACTCGCCAATCTCGATCCCCGGCACGATCGTCGGGATCGGTTTGAACTCGCCACGGATGTTGCTCGGCGCATCCGGCTTCAGATCGAACGACTCCAGGTGGCTCATGCCGCCCCAGAGATACACGATGATGCACGACTTGGCTTGACCGGCCGTGGGCTGGGGCTGTTCCGCCGCGGCGCGGCGCAGATGCAGATAACCGGGGAGCGACAGTCCGCACAGCGTGGCGCTGGTGGCCAGGGCACGGCGGCGCGACACATGCGTTTCGAGTTTGGAGAAGTTTGGTTGGCGGATCGGCATGTCATCGGCCTTGTCGGTGCTGGTCAGTGGGTGACTGGTGGAAATGTCGAGGTCTCCTGAGGAACTCGTTTGGAGTGCGGCGGCTTGACGCCGCTTTGGCATTTTGGGCGCAGCCCTTTGGCGTCGAGTCAGTCCAGGTACGACCGCCAAAACTGCGGATTGAAAAAACAAAAATGCCAAACCGGTGTTGGGGCACCCTCTGGGTCACACCGCACTCCAAAGGAAACCGCCGTCCCAAAATCCAGTCATTGCTTTTCTTCTTCCCACCGATACTTCCCCACGAGTGTGCCGACGGCAACGGCGGAACTACTTTTGTTGTTGCTCCTTCAGTTTCATCTCGAAGGTCTTTTTTTTCAGGGTCACATAGGCGCGGTAGCCGTCCGGGTCGATGAACGGGTTGGCGGTCGCCCCCTTCAGCCGTTCGTGCTTGGCGAGCATGCCGTAGTAATCGCCGTGGGCTCCCAGGAAGATGTCACACGGCAGTTTGTTGAGTACCCGGAACGTCTTCGCGAAGTCGTCGGCGATCTCAGGGTAGTCTTTGTTATCGACCAGCCGATAGCCCGGATTGACGTTGGGACTGCCGATCACCACGACGTCGAGTTTCTTGCCGGCGTCGGTCACCTGCCAGGTCCAGGTGGTGCAACCGCGCGTGTGACCGGGCGTTGAATGGGCGACCAGCTTCACACCACTCAGAGTGACGTCGTCGCCGTCCTTGAGGACTCGGTCGACTTTGCAGGCTGCCCAGCGGCTGTCGTCATACAGGTATTGGCCGACTCCACCGGACTCGATGACCGCATCGTCACCGCGCATCACGCAGACCTTGGCTCCGGTCAGTTTTTGCAGGTCGGCGTGTCCGGCAACGTGATCGGAGTGCGCGTGGCTTTCGAGCAGGATCTTCACGTCGGTCAGCTTGAAGCCGAGCGATTCGATCGACGCCCGGATCAACGGCACGGTCTCTTCAAAACCGCTGTTGATCACGATGTGTCCGTCGGGCGTTTCGATCAGATACGTCGCCAGCGCTTTCGAGCCGACGTAATACGTGTTCCCGGCGATCCGGTGGGCGGGAAAGGCTTCGTCGGCGTGGACCGAAAAGCACATCAAACCCGCGATCAATGCCAGTGCCACAACCGACGTGATGTGCTTCGTCATTCCTGCTCCTCACAGATTTCGCGAGATTCTCGCCTTGGATTGGCCGATCAATTCAGTGTAACCTGATGCAATGCCCGCCAGAACCGTGCCCTCCTGTGTTTCCCCCATGCCATCCCGCCTTGCGATCCCCCTGCTGCTGGTCATCAACGTGTTGGCGGCGCTGCTGTGCGCCCCGGCATCTTGCCGCGCCGAAATCGTGGTCTCGCCGAAGCAGGTGGAGATCACCGGCCGCCTGGCGGGGAGCCAGCTTCTGATCGACGTCACCCTCGACGGCAAGACGCTCGACCTCACGCGCGATGCGGCGTTCGTCGTCGAACCGAGCGGCGTCGTTGAAGTCTCGGCCTCGGGCTTCGTCAAACCTCTGGCCGATGGACAAGCGGTGATCCGCATCACTGTTCGGGGCGAGACGCATTCCGTGCCGGTGAAGGTCGATCGAGTTTCACTCCCCGTGCCGGCCGACTTTGAGCGGGACGTGATGCCGGTGCTGTCGCGGTTCGCCTGCAATTCGGGAGCCTGTCACGGCAAGCAGCGCGGACAGAACGGCTTCCAACTGAGTTTGCTCGGGTTCGATCCCGACTTCGATTATGAGGCCCTCGCGAAAGAAGGCCGTGGCCGGCGCGTGTTCGCTCCCGCCGCCGAACGGAGTCTGCTGCTGCTGAAACCGATCGGCGAACTGCCACATGGCGGCGGCAAACGCATCGAACGGAACTCGGCCGAGTACCGTGTCCTGTACGACTGGGTCTCCACAGGGATGCCGCGCCAGCGCCAGGACTTGGCGGTGGCGACGGTCCTCACCGGCATCGTTGTCGAACCGCACGAGCGAGTGTTGCCCCGGATGGCGAAGCAGCAACTGCGGGTCACCGCCAAGTACAGCGATGGGTCGACACGCGATGTGACCCGGTTGTCGGCCTACCTGTCGAATGAAGCGGCGCAGGTCGCCGTCAATGACTCCGGCCTGATGACCGCGGGACCGATCGTCGGTGACACGGCCATCATGGCACGGTACATGGGACACATCGCCGTCTGCGGTGTCGCCGTGCCGCACCCGGAACCGGCTCCTGACAGCGTCTATGCGACGCTCCCCAAGCAGAACTTCATTGATGAACTCGTCTGGACGAAGCTGAAGACGCTGGGGATCACGCCGTCCGGGCCCTGCGCCGAACACACGTTCCTGCGGCGCGCGTATCTGGACATTATTGGTCGCGGTCCCACCGCCGATGAAGCGCGCGAGTACCTCGACGACATCTCTTCGTTTAACCGCAACGCCAACGGCGTGCGCGTCGAAGCGGCACCGGCGGTTGATCCCGCAACCGCCCACGCCGATGGCGTTGGGGCTAAACGTGTCGGCGTGGATGAGGCATTACTCGAGCGGCGCGAAGCTCTGATCGACCGCCTGCTGGCTCATCCCGAGTACGCGGAACACTGGGCCAACAAGTGGACCGACCTGCTGCGACCGAACCCGTATCACGTCGGCATCAAGTCCACGCTCGCCTATGACACGTGGATTCGCGACGCCTTTCGCAAGAACAAACCGTATGACCAGTTTGTCCGTGAATTGATCACGGCGCGGGGCAGCACGTTTCGCGACGGCAACACCGTGATGTTCCGCGACCGCCGCTCGCCCGACGAACTGACGACGATCGTCAGCCAGTTGTTTCTGGGGATTCGGCTCGAATGCGCGAAGTGTCATCACCATCCGTTCGAAGTCTACGGACAGGACGAGTTCTATTCCTTCGCCGCGTACTTCGCGAAGGTGTCGCGCAAGGGAACGGGGATCTCGGCACCGATCTCGGGTTCGGAGGAATTCATCTTCGCGGGAACCAGCGGCACGGTGAATCATCCGTTGAAGAACACGCCGATGACGCCGAAGCCGTTGTTTGGCCCGGCACCGAATCTGGAGGGCGTTGAAGACCCGCGCGACGCGCTGGCCGAATGGATCACGTCCGACCAGAACCCGTACTTCGCACAGGCGATGTCGAACCGGGTCTGGGCCGATCTGATGGGGCGCGGATTTGTCGATCCCGTCGACGATCTGCGGGCGACGAATCCCCCGTCGAACGGACCGCTGCTGAAGGCGCTGGCCGACGACTTCCGCACGCAGCGCTACGACATCAAGACGCTGATCCGCCGGATCACGACGTCGCATGTCTACGGACTCAGTTCGCTGCCGAATGAGCGGAACACAGCGGACCATCGCAACTTCTCGCGGCACTATCGGTCGCGGCTGCGGGCCGAAGTGTTGCTCGACACGGTTAGTAATGCGACCGGCGTCCGCGAAGACTTCGAAGCGATGCCGCTGGGATCGCGGGCGAAAGAACTCTGGACCGCGCGGATCGATTCCCTGTTTCTCGACGCCTTCGGCCGGCAAGATCCCAATCAAGACCCGCCGTGCGAACGGACGCTCGACACGACCATCGTGCAGTCGCTGCATTTGATGAACTCGAACACACTCGCCCGCAAAGTGGCGAGCGACGGCAGCCGGGCTCACGAACTGGCGCAGTCCGACAAGACCCCCGCCCAGATCGTGGAAGAGCTCTACTTGTCGCTGTATGCCCGCCGTCCGACGGCGGATGAATCGAACGAGGCGTCCGGTTTCTTCGACGAACCTGATGTCACCCGTCGCCGCGCCACTGAAGACCTGATGTGGGCGCTGATCAACACGCCCGAGTTTGTGTTTAAGGATTGAGATGATGAACACCTATCGCGATTGCACTGGTATGACCCGACGCCATGCCCTCCAACTTGGCTTGGGCGGCTTCCTTGGCCTGGGGTTCGCCGACGGACTGCTGCGGCGGGCGATGTCCGCTGAAACCGGCGCGCCGCTGCGGACCGAAGCCAAGAGCTGCATTCTGATCTGGCTGGACGGCGGGCCGTCGCACTATGAGACCTTTGATCCCAAGCCGCTCGCGCCGAAGGAAGTGCGCGGCGAGTTCGAGCCGATCTCGACGAAGATCCCCGGCGGGTTCTTCTCGCAGCATCTGACCCGGCTGGCCGCCATCGCCGACAAGCTCGCGATCATCCGGTCGATCTGTCACAACCAGGGGAACCACGGGGCCGGCAATCACTACATGATGACGGGGGCTCCGCCGCGGATTCCCGTCGGCTGCGGAGCTTTCGTCAGCTTTCATCCGAGCCTCGGTTCGGCGACCGCGCATGCCCGCGGCAACAAGGACGGCCTCCCCGCCTACTTCTCGATTCCGAGCATGACGCGATCTGGTGGTCCGAACTTCCTCGGCGCGCAGTACGCGCCGTTCGTCGTCCCCGACAACCCGAACAGCGAATCGTTCCGCGTGCGCGACGTCGCGCTGCCGAATGGCATCACCGACGACCGGTTCACGACGCGCGAATCGATCCGCTCGCGCGTCGACCGGTTGCCGCGGGTGACCGATGCCGCCGCGGCCGATCCCGTGCGGGCCCTCGACGACTACTATCAGCAGGGCCAGCAGTTGATGCGCAGCGAGAAGGCCCAAGCGGCGTTCAACATCCAAAAGGAGCCGCCGACGGTGCGCGAGAAATACGGCCGGAACACCTTCGGACAACGGGCGCTTCTCGCGCGGCGGTTGGTCGAGGCGGGTGTGCCGTTCATCACGCTCAACGAGGGGGGCTGGGATCATCACACGAAGCTGTTCGAAACCTGCAACAAGCGGTTGCCCGAAGTGGATGGCACCGTCGCCGCGCTGATCGACGATCTGGATCAGCGCGGGCTGCTCGACACCACGCTGGTGGTGATGCTGGGCGAATTCGGCCGCACGCCGAAGATCAACAACGACGCCGGCCGCGACCACTGGTCGCAGGCGATGAGCGTCATGCTGGCCGGCGCGGGAATCCCCGGCGGCCAGATCATCGGGGCCACCGACCGCGCCGGCTACAACGCCGTTGATCGAGTCCTGTCCCCCGAGAACTTCGTGTCGAGCGTCTACAAGAAACTCGGCATCGATCCCGACCAGATGCTCTACACACCGCAAGGCCGACCTAGTCATCTGGTGAGCGACCCGACGGTGATTGCCGAGTTGTTTGCGTGAGTGCGCCGAGCGTGCATGTTGTTGGCGAGGGTGTGCGTCACGATTCTGGGTGGAATCCGAATGGCGGCTCTTGGGCGAGCGGCAGGAACCGGAATACAAGCACGATGCGCAAGCGAGTGAGTTTTCAGACACACTCGCTTGCGCGTCGAGCTTGTATGGGGACAAACATTCATCTGCCGCTCGCCTTACTC
>JAYTIB010000749.1:0-8729 GCA_043732205.1 Schlesneria sp.
TTCGACCTGAAGTGGTACATCCGCGAACTCTGCCTGAGCCGCACGTACCAGTTGTCATCGCGCGGTAGGACCGGTGAACCAATGCCGCGTCTGTTCGAACACGGCCGCACGCGTCCACTGTCGGCGGAAGAACTCGCCGACGCCTGGCGCGTCGCAACGAACTTCCAGATGCCGGACCAATCCGGCGGCAAGAAATCCCCCGGCCGTTTTCATCCCTTGGAAGGGGGCTACATGCTCCGCTTCTTCGGCCAGCCCAATTCGGGGACGGGTGATTTTCAGGGAGGCTTGCAGGAGCACCTGTATCTGAACAACGGCCCAATCGGCAACCTGGTGCAGTCGGGCAAGGGAAGCCTGATCGAGTCGCTCGCCGATGCCGCCGTCCCGTTGGAGACGCGGGTCCAACGCATGTTTCTGGCGATCCTCTCGCGCCCACCGGCCGAAGACGAACAGCAAAAGTTTGCCGAGTTCCTGGCGACTGACAAGCAACAGGATCGCTGGCGCACGGCGATTTGGGTGTTGCTGACCTGCGGCGAGTTCCGATTCAATCATTGACGCGGAAGATCCATGATTTGAACCACGAAATACACGAAATACACGAAAGCAGAAGATGGCATCGCGTGCCATCAGACGCACTGACCGTTTCGTCCACAGACAGGCATGTCACCGATCCAGCCTCCCCGTATTCCTTTCGTGTTTTTCGTGTATTTCGTGGTAAGGCGAGCGGCAGATGAATGATTACCAACCTACAAGCACGATGCGCAAGCGAGTGTGTCCGAAAACTCACTGGCTTGCGCTGCGTGCTTGTATTTCTATTTGTGCCGCTCGCCTGGATGAGCCGAGTTCCTTTCTTTCTTGAGCACGAAGCCCCCAACCAAGCGAGCGGATCATGACGGACCGAACCATCACATCACGTTGCGTTCCCGCGGAACACCTGTCGCGCCGCGCCTGGCTGAAGGGGACGCTCGGCACTGCGGCGGGCGGGGTCGTCATGAATTGGGGCGGGCTGACCAACACGGCCGCATTCGCCGATGAGGCCCGCAAGCAGGGGAAGCATTGCATCCTGCTCTGGATGAACGGCGGGGCCAGCCAGTTCGAAACATTTGACATGAAGCCGGGGCGTCCGACCGGTGGACTGTTCCGACCGATCAACACCAATCTGCCCGGTGCCGACATCTGTGAATTGATGCCGAAGATCTCGCAGCAGATGGACAAGCTGGCGGTCATCCGGTCGATGCGCACGTCGGAGGTCGATCATCCGGGCGGGATCTATCTGATGCACACCGGCTATCGTCCGTCGGCCAACGTGCGGTTTCCCGAGGTCGGTGCGATCGTCGCCAAGTACCAGGGCCGCGAGGGAAGCGATCTGCCCAACTTCATCAAAGTGTCGTCGCAGGGAGATGCCGGCGCAGGGTTCCTCGGACCGAAGTACCAGTCGTTCTCGATCGGCTCCGAAGGGGGCTTGCCGCCGTTCTCGACGTCGGGCATGAAGTCGGAGGATGAACTGCGGCGACATGAATTACGCAGCTTTGTGGAAGACCGGTTCCTCAAGGATCGCAAATCGGAAACGGCGCAGATGCACCGCGAATCGTACGAGGCCGCGCGTCGTCTGCAAACGGCCCGCCAAGCCTTTGACATCTCCGGCGAATGGGACAAGCACCGCGAACTGTATGGCGACAGTGCCTTCGGCCGGCGCTGCCTGCTGGCACGGAAGCTGGTCGAGTCGGGTGTCTCATTCATCGAGGTCGGGCAGAGCAGCTACGATTCGCACGCCGACAATTTCGGTTGGCACAAGGGGCTTGTCCCACCGATGGAACACGCCTGGGCCGGCCTGCTGGTCGATCTCCAACAGCGCGGTTTGCTGGACAAGACGCTGGTCGTCTGGACGGGCGAGATCGGTCGCACGCCGAAGATCAACAACCGCGCGGGCCGTGATCATTACGTGCGCTGCTGGAGCACCGCCCTCGCCGGTTGCGGTATCAAGGGGGGACAGGTCTACGGTGCGTCGGATCAGGACGGGGTCGACGTGAAGGACAACCCGGTCACCGAGGGGGACTTCTTCGCCACGATCTACCAGGCCCTGTCAATCGACCCGACGCAGGAGAATCTGGCCGGCGTCCGCCCCGTCCCGCTGGCCCCGTTCGGTTCGAAGGTGGTTCGCGAACTGCTGGGGTCGTGAACCACTGCGATTTCGTTTAACCGCGTGGGCATCGCCCCGCGCGTCGATGACGCGAACCGACGTTTGGTTTCCAAATACCGCGCGGGGCGATGCCCACGCGGTTAAACAACGTTCAGAGACTTGCATCATGCCCGACCTGACTGTCGACAAGCCGAAGCTGATGTGGCAACTGCAATTCGAGGGGGCGTGGCCGATGGCGGTGACGTTTCTCGATTCCGGGCGGCGGATCGTCGCGGGGAATCAGGACGGCCAACTGCTGATGTGGGATCTGCCGGACGAGCCACCGGCGTTTGAGCCCAAGAGCAAGACCGCCGAGCGTCAGGCACCATCTGCACCCCCCAGCCGCAGACTCGATGGTCACACCAACGGTATCACCCGGTTGGTGGCGACGCCCGATGGAAAGTGGATCGTCTCCGCCAGCCTCGATCATTCCGTCCGCCTGTGGGATGTACACGCCGAACCGAGCGGCGTCGCGGAAGTGGTCGTCGACTTGGAAACCCGGCAGGCCGAGGCCAAGCGTTCGCGCAAGGATGATGCACTGAATCAGCCGGGACTCCCGGTCAAAACGCAGCAGGCGGCGCATGTCTTTACCGGTCACCAGGACTGGATCGCGGCGCTCGGCATCAGCGACGACGGCCTGCGGGTGATTAGCGGCGACAACAGTTCGCACGTGTTCGTGTGGGACTTGGCCTCGCGCAAAGAAGTCACGCATTGGAAGGGTCGGCCGTGGAACTGGATCGTCGCCGCGGCGCTGTCGCCGGATGGTCAGACAGCGCTCGTTTCCGAACACCGTTACAAGCGGGACGACTTCGACATTCCCGCCACGGCGCTGAAGCTGTGGAACGTGGCCGACGCCGCCGAGAAGCTCGACCTGATGAAGGTGCAGTTCCCGAAGTACTCGCCCGACGACACGACGTACGGTGGCTCGCAACTCTGGCGCAAGTTCGTCGCCAACGGACTGATCGCCGCCGACATTTCCCCCGATGGAAAACTACTCGCGCTGGGCCAGGGGGGCGAGACCGACAAGGGGCAGATCCACCTCCTCGACGCGACCACTGGTGCTCTCGTGCGAGACGTGTCGGGACATCAATACGGGGTCACCGACATCCGCTTTTCCAGCGACGGCAAGTTCATCCTCTCGACCGGCCGCGACACAACGCTGCGGATCACGCAGATCGAAGACGGCAAGGAAGTGGCGGCGCTCGGCACCCCGCGCGGCGGCCAGTTCAAGGATTGGCTGTCGTCGCTCGCCATATCGCCGGACCAGAAGACCGTCGCCGCAACCGACATCGCCGGGATGGTCCATGTCTGGTCGCTGCACGGATGATCCGGAGATCATCGGCTTCATCTTTCTGCCTCTCTCTTTCTGTCTCCTTGAATTTGCCGGGGCGAAGATGGAGACAGAAAGAGAGAGGCAGAAAAATAAGGACAACAATCCTGACGCGACCAGGATGCCCGCGAATCCAATCCCTCGCGACAATTGTTGATTGTTGATGTGCCAGTCCTTGGCAGACTGCCATCCGTTAACGGTCACGTGGACTGCGAAGGTAACCGGATGCACAGCAGTTGGCACGGTTTGCCGGCTTCTGCAGCGGCCCATTGCGTTCCCTGCGCCGCGGCGGGGATGAGCACGGTCGAGCCTCGTTCGAGGATCTGGTGCGGGGCATAGCCGGCTCCGTCCAGAACGGCGGTGCCGTCGAGGACCATCCAGATGGTCATTTCGCCGGAGTACGGTTGCGGCCACGTGTCGCGGACGGTGTACCGTTCCAGTTCGAACGCGGATGTCTTGAGCAGCAGCTCGCCGCGGACGCCGCGCTGGCAATTCAGCGGTAACGGACTGACGGGCACGACGGGCTCCTGCGGCCAGGTGATTGCTTTCATCGCCAGGTCGATGTGCAGAGGACGAGCTTGGTCGTCACGACCCGCGCGGTTCCAGTCGAACAGCCGGTACGTCACATCACTTGGTTGTTGAACCTCGGCGAAGACGACGCCACCACCGGCCGAATGGATGGTTCCGGCGGGCAGCGAGATGCAGTCACCCACCTGCGGCACGAACGAATGCAGACACTCCGTGACCGTTCCGAATTGCAGGCGCGCGAGCAATTCGTCGCGCGTCACACCCGAGCGGAGTCCCGCAAACACGCGCGACGTTGGTTCGGCATGGACGACGACCCACGCTTCCGATTTTCCGCAGACGTGTCCCATCGCGCGCGCGACCGAGTCGTTCGGATGGACTTGGACGGAGAGATCTCCCCGGCAATCAAGCCACTTGACGAATAGCGGGAACACCGGTGACGGATGAGTTCGCCCCACCAGATCCAGCGACCGCGTCCTCCAAAGATCCGCCAAAGACTGGCCGGCAAACGCCCCCTGCGAGACCACGCTGGGATGCTCGGGCAAACCGCTGACTTCCCACGATTCGCCGACCGGCCCCTGGCCCGCGCCGGACTTGCCGAGATGCGTCGCCAGCGCGTCGCCACCCCAGACCTGCGGACGCAGAAACGAATCGAACCCGAGCGGTTCGTCCAGATGTTTCCGAGTCCCGGCGGATCGCCTGTCGTTCGCCACCATCAATGTTTCCGTGATCACGCTGGACATCCGTTCCGCCTCACACGCTACGAATCGATCAGGACACCACTCACACCGAGTCCCGCGCCCGTCGGTGCCGGAAAGTAGTCTCGCCGCAAGTCCCTGTTTGAGGCAAGACCAAGTTGCCGGACTGTTTCAGCCAACCGCTGTCACAGTGAACGATCTTCGTTCGACAACGCCGCAGATGACACAGCCCGGCCTGCGGCCGGAACCAAAGGAATTCGACAGAAACATTGGGGACAGAAAAATAACACCCTCATCCCGGTCATCGTCGTCTTCCGTCATGTTTCTGTCCTCAATCTTTCTGACATCCTGTCTTCGTGAGCGGGGCCGGATTCTGTTTCGACATCCCGGCATTCTTCGCGTGCCACGCAAAATCAACACGTGAGTAGTACAGCGCGCCCGCAACCCAATTGAACAGAACGTCAACAAAGGGAACGAAGGGAAAGTTTGCACCGCGCGAGGGCCTTCCGCGAAGTACGCCTGCGAATGACGGACTCACTCGGGTCCGGCAGCGACCGACTCACCGGCCACGATGAACTTCAAACCAGCCTGTTGATACAATGCGACCGCGAACACGGCCGGGTGGTGAACGGCGTGTCCGCGACTTGCCAGGCCGCCCCGCCTTTGATCGTTGGATGACTCCCCATGCTGGACCTTGCCGAACTGGTGCCGACGCTCGCGGTGTTTCCCGTGCTGGTCGGACCGTTGCAGACGCTGCTGGCGCTGTTGCCGGCGATTCTGTTGGGTGTTGGCAGCATGTTGTTTGCCGCGTTCAAGCCGGGGGGATTCGTCAAGCTGATGCGGTTCTGTTGGCGGCAGAAGCTGTTCTTTGGTGCTGTCGCAGCGATCGTTGTCGCGTGGCAGTACGGTTGGCCCGGCCGTTTGCTGCGGGGGACCAGTCCCGGAGTGCGGGCGGCTGGCATCAACACGGGGACCGAGTGGGATTCGGTGCGTGGCGGGTCGCTCCGTTTGGGGCGGGGGCCGGGCGATGTCGATGCGACGGCACCGGGTGTGGTCTGGACCAACCAACGCGACAAGACCGTGCTGTCGTCTCCCGCGGTGACGGGGGACCGGGTGATCTTTTCGACGGCGACCGACATCGGGCCGTTTTCTCCCGAGGGACGCGGGGCGATCGTTTGTGTCGACGCGAACTCGGGCCACGAGATCTGGCGGTATGCGCCGCAGAACTACCGCGCGACGTTTTCCTCACCCGTCGTGGCGGGGCACTCGGTCGTCTGCGGTGAAGGGTTGCATCAGGTCGACAACGCGCGGGTCACATGTCTCGACGTTCGCACCGGCGAGCGACGCTGGGAGTTCCGCACGAAGAGCCACGTCGAAGCGACCGCCGCGATCGCCGACGGCCGGGTCTTCATCGGTGCCGGTGGCGACGGGTTTTATTGTTTGGCGATCGACCCCGATCCATCAGGGCAGCCCCGAGTGCTGTGGCATCTCGAGTCGAGCGACTACGCCGACTGCGAATCGTCGCCGGTCGTCAGCGACGGTGTCGTCTATTTCGGACTGGGTGAAGGGGGGAACGCGGTCTGTGCCGTGCAGGCCGACACGGGAACGCTGTTGTGGAAGCTCGCCACGCCCTATCCGGTCTTCGCACCGCCGACGATCGCCGGTGGCAAACTGTTCCTCGCGACCGGGAACGGCAACTACGTGCAGTCGGCCGCCGACTTGTTGGCGATGAAGCTGCAGATCCTGATCGACGACGGTGCGAGCGAGCAACAACTCGCGGAAGCGCGCGAACGCTGGAAGCCGGTCGGTGAAGTCTGGTGCATCGATCTGGCGACCCGCGCGGTCGATTGGAAGTTCGCGACGGGCGACGCGATCCTTGGCGCGATCGTGTGTGAAGAGTCCCTCGCTGACGCTTCGGGTTACAACTCGGCTGACGCTGCGGGTGACAAGTCGCTCGGCAAATCGGGATCGACTCATGGCGGTGCGGTCTGGTTTGGATCTCGCGATGGGCACATTTACCGGGTTTCCCAGTCGGGCGAGTTGCTGAACAAGCACGACCTGCATGAGCCGCTCCTTGCGTCGCCGGCACTCGGTTCGAAGCATGTCTACTGCACGACGGCTTCGGGTCGGTTGTTCTGTCTCGACAAGTCGTCATTGAAGCCGGTGTGGGATGCATCGCTCGGGGCGGGTGAGACATTCTCCAGTTCACCGACGATCGCGCATGGTCACATCTACATCGGCACGGCCCAGCAGGGGCTGTGTTGCATGGGGCGACCGGGCGAACCGGAGCCGCCGCTGTGGACGCGCGGCGATCGTGGCGGCAGCGCCGACGATGTGCGTGTGCCCGATGTGCTGGATGTGCTGTGGCAGTATCCCGATCCCGCGGCGGATGATCCGCGGTTCATGGTGACGGCTCCCTTGATGCCATTGGATGGGGCGGTCTATGCGATCGGGAAGCGCTATGGGCTTTCGCAACTCGTCAAGTTGAATGTCGATGCGGTCGAGCCTTCGCCGCGAGTGGCATGGTGGCGACATTTCCGGAAGGCGATTCTGAAAGTCGCCCCGGTGGGATGTGGCGACCGGCTGTGTGTGATCGAACAGGACGACAACTCGTCGGTCATGACGCTGCACTGTCTGTCGACGAGCGACGGCCTACCTTTCTGGAGCCTGACCATTGCCTCACCGAACGCTCTGGCACGCGGTGATGTTTCTTCGCCGCGCCGCGCGGGGATGTCGCTCGATGCGCGGCGCGTTTACGTCTGGACGGGTGAAGACCAGTTGGGTTGCTTTGACTTGGCCACCGGCGCGACGCTGTGGGATCAGTCGCTGGTCGGCACCGGCTTGGCTGTCAACCAGAGTGGACACGACCGAATCGGTATGGGTGTCCCGGTCGCAGCGAACGACCTGCTATTCGCCATCACCGGTCCAGCATTCAGGCATGGGCTTCAGTTTGACGCTTCATCCGACTTGCGGAGGGTGCTCTCCGCATTCGACGCGATCACGGGAATTCCGTTGTGGCAGGTGCAGCTTGAAGGAATGATCAGGGGCAGTCCGATCGTCGACGGCCAGCACGTGTTGATTCCCCAAGAGGGACAGGTCGCAGTGCATCGCATTGTCGACGGCGCGTTTCTGCGAACGGAGCCCGTCGCCGACAAGCCGCTCGTCGCGGAACTGGCTACCGACGAATACGGCGGAGCGACCATGCCGACGGTTGTTCTCAAGGGACGCGTCTACATCGCCACCGATCGCGGTCGGATCGTCTGCCTGGGAGCCGGTCCGCCGTGAACGAATCCACTCCCGATCACACGCCCGAGCAGATGGTCTTCCCATTTGGAATGGACGCTCCTCACGGCGCTCCCGACGGTGAGCCGGCGCGCATCGACATCCTCGGCGGGAAGGGGGCGAGTCTGGCCGAGATGACTCGCGCCGGGTTTCCAGTCCCGCCGGGCTTCACGATTTCGACCGCCTGCTGTGAATGGGTCGATCGGCACGACGGAGAGTGGCCGGAGGGACTCGAAGACCAGATCCGCGCCGCGATGGGTCAGCTTGAACAGGCGATGGAGCGAACGTTCGGACGGGGGCCGCGTCCGCTGTACGTCGCCGTCCGCTCGGGGGCGGCGGTGTCGATGCCGGGGATGATGGACACGATCCTGAACTGCGGGCTGAATCCGTCGGTGATGGGATGCTTTCCGTCAGCGGACGACTTCTGGAAGGAGTACTCGGAGCATGTTCGGTTGTTCGCGGCATCGGTCGCCGGCGTGGCGCTTGAGTTTCATCAATCGGGCACATCGGGGTCAGAGGGACTGGCGACTACTGTAGTCCCGCCGCTCCGCCGGCGGGAGTTCCGGTCGGCGGAGCGACCGGACTACAGTAACGGCACCCCAAATCCTTGGCTTGACGCAGCATTAGCCTGGCGTCATGCGAGACCGGTCCGTGCGGCGTCGCGCGACGCATCGTCCGAAACGTGCTCGATTGCTTCGACCACCCGTTCCTCCTGACA
>JAYTIB010000750.1:0-3339 GCA_043732205.1 Schlesneria sp.
CAACGCCTACACCCAACCACTCTTCAACTTCAATCAATCCACTGGCCACTCACACCAACGGCCATCTGAGAATCACATCCCGGAACGCCGGTTACACCCGAATCAAACTCCTCCAGCGACAAGCCTACGGCTACAGAGATCTTCCGTTCCTCAAACTCAAACTCCTCGCCCTACATAACTCCCAGCACGCATTAATCGGATGAGCCGATCTTGTTCTCGCCGGAAGGGGTGGGAAGTCGCGAAGTTTACGTGAAGACGTTTGGGACCGATCAACCGCTGGGTAAACTCATTCGCGAAATCGTGGGCCTAGATGCCAATGCGGCCAAGCAGGCGTTTTCCCATTTCCTCAGTCGCGCAACGCTGACCGGCGATCAGATCACGTTCATTAACCTGATCATCGATCATCTTGTCCACTGCGGCACAATGGAACCCAAAGCGCTGTTTCAATCACCATTCACCGACATCCACGATCAGGGAATCTTCGGCGTGATTCCACACCTCGCGCAAGACATCGTTCAGACGATCAAAACTATCAACGAGAATGCCTTGGTCGCCTGAAGCGGACGTCAATGTCGCGGGGAGATTCTGCCCAAACCATGACCAAGCTCACAATCAATCGGCCCGAGTCGCTAAAGCAGAACCTCGAAGCGGAACTGCTGCACCGCAAGCAGGGACGATAACCGTTCCAACTGGACCCCCGCGATGGAATCGAACCGCCGGCAAGTCCTGTCTTCGGCAGCCCTGTTGATGTCCGGGAAGCCACCCGAGCCGACCTTGCAGATCCACATCACGAACATCCTGAAGCGCATGCGAGAACGAAAAGGGGGAATCCCATGTCCGAGTATCGCCAAGATGCCCAACTCACACTCGGCCGCATTTACGACAAGGTTCGCGGCGCAACACAGGAAGAAATGGAAGCCGTTCGCATGATGCGCATGGCGGCGGAGAACGGCGATGCTGACGCCCAAAACAGACTCGGGATCCGTTACGACGAAGGTTGCGGCGTAGAGCAGTCGGACGTGGAAGCCGTTCACTGGTATCGCTGGGCTGCGGAGCAGGGACTGGTGTATGCCCAATACAACCTTGGGAACATGTACGCCGACGGACGCGGCGTCACACAGGACGACAGGGAGGCGGCTCACTGGTATCGACTGGCGGCCATGCAAGGCGAAGCGGCAGCCCAGGTCAAAATGGGTGTCCTGCATGCCAACAGTCTTGGCGTGGAACAGGATGATGCCGAAGCCGTACGCTGGTATCTCTTGGCGGCTGAACAAGACAATTCGGACGCACAATTTTTTCTCGGCGTCATGTATACCAACGGTCGTGGGGTGGAGCAGAGTTACGCGGAGGCCGCCCGTTGGTATCGCCGGGCCGCTGAACTGAATAATGCCGAATCCCAATTCAATTTTGGCTACTTTCACGCCAACGGTCTGGGGGTCAGGAAGAACGATGCGGAAGCCGCCCGCTGGTATCGCCGGGCAGCCGACCAAGGCCTTGCCGTTGCTCAATTCGATCTCGGGGACGTGTACCGCATCGGGCGGGGTGTGGAACGGAATGACCAGGAGGCCGCACGATGGTATCGCTCGGCCGCCGAGCAGGGACATGCTGAGGCACAAGTCGGTCTCGGGTACATGTACGCCGACGGTCGCGGCGTGGAGCAGGATGACGTGGAAGCCGTTCGATGGTATCGCCTGTCCGCCGAGCAGGGACATGCTGAGGCACAAGTCGGTCTCGGGTACATGTACGCCGACGGGCGCGGCGTGGAACGAAACGACGCGGAAGCCGTGCGCTGGTATCTCTTGGCTGCCGACCAAGGCATGCCTCGCGCACAATTAAATCTGGGGCTCATGTACCGCGACGGACTCGGCGTCGCACAGAACGACGCGGAGGCAATTCGATGGTTTCGCCTGGCCGCTTGGCAACACGAGGCTCAAGCCCAATACAGCCTCGGGTGCATGTACTCCAACGGTCCAGAAGTGCAACGGGACCACGTGGAAGCAGTTCATTGGTTTCACTCGGCCGCTTTGCAGGATCATGCGGCGGCTCAAAACAAATGTGGTGAGATGTACCGCTACGGGGAAGGTTTGGCGAAAGATCTCAAGGAAGACGTGACCGACAAAACTCCCCGTAGCGTGGGCGTCAGCCCACGATGCGGCGAGATTTCACTTAACACGTGGGCTGAAGCCCACGCTACTTCGACTTTTGTCGGTCACGTCAATGAAGCGATTTACTGGTTTCGCTTGGCGAGTGAGCAGGGAGACGAGAAAGCCATCGCCGCGATGAAGGAACTCGACGCGAAATGACAATTCCGGGTGGACCCCTTCAACGACCAAACAGGGTGACATCGGCACGATTTCAATGAGTTGCCGCATTGCGCCAACAGGACTCAAAGTGGCGTTGGTTGAACCGTAACTCACCGAATAGAATTCGTGCTCGTCACCACGCTGCGAGGCACGGAAATGACCGAAACGATCCCAAACGCACCCGATGGAATTCAATCTCCACCGGGTACTGGGCTTTCTACGCCGATCCTCTTGGACCCGCTGGCCGAGCGGAAAGACATCGGACTCGCCCGCCGCGCCATTCGTGAGCGTTGGAACATTCCCGGTGTTGCCCGACAGCAAATCGCCGACCGGCTGCTGAAGATAGTCGCCAAGGACTCGGTCGCGGTGATGACATCCAAGGGGCCGCAATCCCTGGAGTATCCCGCGGACGTCAATGCCATTGCTGCATCCCGTGTCCTCGTCGCGATGGAAGGACAAAACCAGTCCGACGAGCAGTTCGACGCCAAGACCGACACCGTCAAGCAGAACCCGAACGGCAACACCTACAACGTCGGCTGCGTCGGCCAGATCGCGCTGGGCCAGGAACCGCTCACTCCCGAGGATGCCAAGCGTCAGGTGCAGGAGGTTCTGGCCAGGGTGAAAGCCAGGCTCGGTATCACTTCTTCGTCGCTGGGCGGAGAGTGCAAGGTGATTGACGCAACGCCCTTGCCCGCGAAACCGTCACCACCGAAGTCGTGCGATCTGGCGGACCTGTGAGTCGACGGGTCACATCTCAACCACAATCCAGCGGAAAGACTCGCCTCTGGTCACTCGTTTGTTTCGATTAGCGCCAGAACGGCTCGCCGGAGGGGCTTTGCGAGCGTCGGCCAAGCCAGGACCAGCCGCGCCAAATCGGGGTCCGTTTCCACCGAATCCAGTAAGCTGGACGGTAAGACACGCAACTCGGTTGACGTAACATCCTTTTGGCGGAAGCTACTTCCGTCAACGTCACACCGCTTTGCTAAAGCGACGTGGGGGTCAAACCCTACCGGGGGTTCGAATCCCCCCCTCTCCG
>JAYTIB010000751.1:0-8711 GCA_043732205.1 Schlesneria sp.
CGGATGGGCGCTGCTGCGAATTCCCAACGCCAACAACGACGGGATGGAATTGAGGATCGAGGAGTGCAAAGTGAGAAGTGATCAGTGCAAAGTGGCTGAAGGAGTCTTTCATCAATTTTGCACTTTGCACTGATCACTTCTCACTTTGCACTCCTCGATCCTCAATTCCATCCCGTCGTTGTTGGCGTTGGGAATTCGCAGCAGCGCCCATCCGCCCCCCCCCCAAAAAAACAGCCGCCGGTGACCTGGGGGGCTTGGTCATCGGCGGCTCGATGGTTTCGGCAGGAATCGCCGAACCGGCGGGATCTGTCACCGGATCACGGTGACGTGGGCAGCTTGTTGAGCTTGTCGAGCGTAATCGCGCTCAACACCACGGCGGCGATGACGGCCGCAGTGAGGATAATCATACATGGATCGCAACAGCCGAACTGACCACGGGCACCGTTCTCGCCCATGACCAGTAGTGCATGTCCCTTGGCGGACGGCGGCGCGGTCTTCTCGGTCCAGACGCGGAAGATCCCGTCGGTGTTGCCCGACGAAACCTCGTACAGCCCACCCTTCAGATTCTTGAAGGAGTAGACGCCTTCCTTGTTGGTCACGGTCGTGGCGATTTCCTTTTTGTCCTGGCGGAGCGTCACCTGGGCGCCCTCCAGAACTTTGCCGGTGTGATCCACAACGCGACCGGAAAATGATCCGTCGGCAGCCAAAGAAACGTCGGGCAGCGACGTTCCCTTCTGAACCTTCACAATGGGACGCGCCGGCGAGTTGTCCGCCAGGGCCGGAGCCTGTGGCAACACAATTCCCAGCGTCGCCAGGCAGACCGCTGCGCCCTTCATGAACCGAAATCCTGACATCTTTTCCTCCTCCTTGGATTGAACCAACCGGGTGACACCATGAACCTTCAATAAACCAACGGGATCGGCGACGTGCTGCGAATTCAACGCGGGCGGCGATCAGGCACTTCCTGCGAATCAGGGATCGTTCGATTGGGAAAGGGATTGACCCGAAACTCGATCCGAGTGCGGTCGCGGAGTATAGGCACCGTCAGGGGGTGGTCAATCCGAAGTCTTCAGGCAGGGACCGATGCGAGACTGTTTCTCGCGAGATTCACGAAACCGCCGCGAACACCCGCGTTTCCTGCCGGAAGAACACCCCGCAACAGCGTTCCGCACATCAAATGGCCGCCCGGGTGGCACGGGGCAGCCGACTCGATCGAATCTTCCCACAAGTCAAGCGTGGCAGTCTGAGTCAATTGCACCCGAGTTTGCACCCGGACATCAAACCGACTCGATTTGAGATGGCAACGCGCCGATATTCCTAGCATCAGGACTGGTCGCCGTGGAGCGAGTGCTGGCTGGCATTGCGTCAACTTCTGCTCATTCCGCTGCGCCCTAAATTGTGGTCCGTCTCCGAAGGTTCGTGTGAACCGGGCTGGCGAACGGATCTGTTGGGACGAGTCCCTCACGGACGACTTTATTAGGAGACACACAGAAATGAAGTGCTTTAGTCTGGTTCGGGCTGCGGCCGTAGCGCTCGCCACCCTGGGAATGATGATTCCGAACGCTCCCGTGATGGCTGCGGGACAATCGCGCGTTCAAGTGAAGACCGTCGATGCGAAGATCTTCGACATCGCCATGCACAATGGCGCGTTCAAAGGCCGTGTGGTCGATCACACGGGTGCGGCCGTCGAAGGCGCCGCGATCACCGTCAAGCAGAACAACAAGGAAGTTGCTCGTTCGGTCACCGACAAGAGCGGATCGTTCGCTGTCGCCGATCTGAAGAGTGGCGTCTACACCGTCGCGTCCGGCGCGACCGAGGGAACGTTCCGGGTGTGGTCTGAAAAGGCCGCTCCCCCGTCAGCGAAAGAGCAAAGCCTGCTCGTGCTGGGCCAGAACGGCGCCCGTGGCAACTTCGGTTGCTGCGACGGTTGCACCCTGCTTGTTGCCGGTATCGCGGGTGCCGCTTTGGTTGTCGGAATTATCACCCTGGTCCGGGTGAACGATGCCATCGACAAGATCCCGACCTCCCCGTGAACGGCTTTCCGTTCACGTCCGATTGATCCACAGGCCGCCGGTCATCTCACGATGCCCGGCGGCCTGTCGTTTTTTCAGCTCCTGTTCGTGTCCGGTTCTTCCCTTGGGGATTTGAAATCGGAGATTTCCCGGCGCTGCATTTCCTTGGAATCCCCGCACGAACACCCAGATTTCAAATCTCACATTTCAGATTTGAAATTCAATTTCGGGTCTCAAACGGCCAACCGATGCGCTCGATTCAAGGAATCAAATCGCGAGCCCTATGAGAACAGCGCCAGCACCGGCTTGCCGTCGTGGGCCACCTTGAACGGGCGGCCCGACTTGGAGAAGAACTCCTGCGACAGCGGCAGGCCCAGCGCATGCGCGATCGTGGCGTTGAAGTCGCCGATCGTGACATCGTCATCCTCGGCGCTGAAGCCGTCCTTGTCGGACTTGCCGTAGAACCGGCCTCCCTTGATGCCCCCGCCGGCCAGGAATCCGGAAAACGCGCCGGGATGATGGTCGCGTCCGCTGTTCTGATTGAGCCGCGGTGACCGGCCGAACTCGGTTCCCAGAACCACCAGCGTGTCCTTCAGCAGTCCCTTCGCCTTGAGATCCGCGATCAGCACTGATGCCGCGCGGTCCAGCGTTCCGGCAACTTTGGGCAGCTTGTCGTTCTGATAGATGTCGACATGCATGTCCCAACCGCCGAGACTGATCTCGATGTACCGGACGTTGTGCTCGACCAGCCGGCGCGCCAGCAGGCAGCCCTGGCCAAACTGATCGCGTCCGTACTTGTCGCGAACCTCGGCCTTCTCCTGGTTCAAGTCGAAGGCTTTCAGTTCCGCGCTGTGAACAAGCTGGTTGGCCTGGCGGTAGAACTCGCCATACGCCTCGACCTGCTTCTGCGGGTACTTCTTGCGGAAACCGGCGTCGAACTTGTCGATCAGTTCCATCCGCTTTTCGAACGAGGCTTCGGTCAGGTACTTCGGCGTCACCGTGTTCTGCAGTCCGGCATTCGGATCGCCGATTGGAACCGGTGTGAAGGCGGGCTCCAGGAATCCGGCACCGGGATGCCGCGCCTCACCACCGATCAACACGTTGTCCGGCAGCGTGCGGTTCTGACGGCCCAGGATCTTCAGCGCCCACGCCCCCATCCCCGGATGGCGGATCGACGCGATTTCTTTGTAGCTGGTCCGCAACAGATACCGGCCCCCTTCGTGATCGCCCGTCTCGGTGTGCATCGAGCGAATCACCGCCATCTCGTTCGCCAGCTTGGCCAGTTCCGGCAGTGTCTCGCCGAACTGCATCCCCGCGACGTTAGTGGAGATCCCCTTGGTCTCCCCCTGAGTCTCGCGGCCCGGCTTCAGGTCGAAGGTGTCCAGGTGCGTCATCGCACCGCTCATGTAGAGGAAGATCACATGCTTGGCGGAACCACCCGGCGGGGCGGTCTTCGCGCCGGCCCCCTTCTCTTTCTTGGCATCATCCTTCTTTGCCGCGGCCCCCTTGCCGGCGTCCTTCGTTTGGGCGGCAAACGCCATCGCACCGGGGAGGACAGTCACACCCAGCATCGTTCGCGCGGCGTACTCAAGCAGTGATCGGCGGGATAACGGGTCGATGGACTTCAGTTGCGAAAACATGGCGTTTGCCTTTTGAGGTTACTTGCTGGTGAGCCGGGCGGAGTCAATCCAATGGCACTGACTTTACCCGCAAAGTAGCAGGCACATTCCATGTGCCGTCCGCAAATCGCAGGGGAACGGCACATGGAATGTGCCTGCTACTTTCTAAAGTCAGTGCCGTTGGACGTCAGCCCGGCTCACCTCGACACCAAAGGCTCGACTCGGCGGAGTCAAGCGACTCATTCATTGAACGAACAGGAACTCGCGCGTGTTGACCAGTGCCCAGATCACGTTGCCAAAACCCGCGTCGCTATGTGCCTTGATCTCGGACTGGGCCGCCTGCCGTTCGGCGGCTGTCGGCTTGCGGGCCAGAATGCTTTGGAAAATGACTTCGATCCGCGCGTCGGACGATTTCTCGGACGTGACGTTCTTGACCATCAGCGATTCGGGTTCGAGCAGCATGTGCGTGATCGGTCCGTTGAACATCTGCAGCACCTGGGGAACAGAACCGTCCTCGGACGAGACCTCGATCGCCTCGCGATCCGACTGCCCGAACTGCCGCAGAAAGTGACCGGGCGGCTGCGGTGACGGCAACTCGGAGGCGCGGACGAGCAGTTGCCCCTTGTAACTGTACGGCTTGTTCCGCGCCTCGCGCGACTTCTTGATGTCCGACGACGCCAGCTCCTGATTGTGCTCGTAGATCACCTGGGCCGACGTCTTCGCGAGGTCGATGTTGAGCAACTTCGCCTCCACGCGCGCGGGTTCCTTCTGGTACTCGTCCGGCTTGGTCACGGCCAGCGTGATGAAGCTGTCCCACACTTGTTCGGCGGTCATGCGGCGCAGCAGCGGTCCGGGAAAATGGAACTCGTCACCGGGCGTGACCTCGGCCTGCGTCGCCTCGCGCTGGTATGCCTTGGTGTTGCAGACGATTCGCAGGTACTCCTTCAGATCGAACTTCACGCGGACCATTTCGGATGTCAGGAAGTCCGTCAGTTCCGGGTTCTCGGGCTGGCTGTCGTCCTTCAGGTCGTCGACCGGTTCGATCAGCCCGGCACCGAACAGCCGCTTCCACAATCGATTGGAAATCGTCTTGGCAAACCGCGGGTTATCGGGCGATGTCAGCCACTTGGCGAACGCGATTCGGGGCGACACTCCCTTTTCGACTTTCGCCGGCGGGCCGAAGATGGTCTTGGGACTCACCGACTGCTTTGGCTTGCCGTCGTCGTATTGGTAATCGTGCGGCAGGACGAGCTTCGCCCCGTTGTCGTGGACTTCGAACAGGTTGCCGATCAGGAAGCGGTTGTACTTGCCGCCGCCGTCAAACTTCTCGTCGACCTTCTTCATGTCGTCGCGCAGCTTGTTGACAACGTTGCCGCCGCCGAATTTCTTGTCCCCCGCGCCGCGCCGTGTCCCCGTGCCAAACGTGAACGCGGCCATTTCGTAGAACTCTTTTTGAGTCCAGCGGTCGAACGGATGATTGTGGCACTGGGCGCAGCCGATCTGAGTCCCCAGGAAGATCCGCACCGTGTTGTTCATCGCGTCCAGCGGCATCCCCGAATCACGCAGGATGTAGCCCGACGCCGGGTTGTCCCAGACCTTCCCCTCCGCCGACAGCATCCCGTACACGAACTGGTCGTACGGCTTGTTGGTCTCCAAGCTCTCCTTGACCCATTCGCAATACGGCTTGCCGGGGACGTTGTTCGTGAGTTGGTTGTCCTTCAGCCGCAGGATGTCGGCCCAGTAGTTGTAGAAGTTGCTCGAATACCCCTCTTGGCTGAGCAGCAGGTCAATCAGCTTGGCCTTCTTCTCGGTGTCGCTGTTGGCCACGAACAGGCGCACCTGCTTGTAGGTGGGGATCGTCCCGGCCAGGTCGAGATAGACCCGGCGGACAAACTGTTCGTCGCTGGCGGTCGGGTTGGGCGTGACCTTGAACTTCTTGTAGTTCGCGTCCATCAACCCGTCGACTTTGGCGGCGGAAGCCAGTGCCCTCGGCCGCGTGCTCGTGCTGACCGCCGTGACATGGACCTTGCGCTCGGGAACGGGCACAGGCGGCTCGGGCTTCTTGGGCGGAGCCTTGACGTTCTTGTTGCCCTGGGCCAAGACCATCGCAGTCCCGTGTTCCGTGACTCCCCAGTCACCAACCAAGGCCAGCGCGACAAGCGCGGATAACGACAACTGACGAACAGCCATGAATCGAACCTTCCAACAAACACCGATCGTTCATACGTCACGCGGCCCAACGTGAGACGTTTTCGTTTAACCGCGCGGGCATCGCCCCGCTCGTCTTGAGCGTGAATTGCCGATCACGCGCGGGGCGTTGCCCACGCGGTTAAACGACTCATCGTCGACCGCGAGCGGTATCACTCGGAGCCAACGGCGACGGGATCACACGCCAGCCCTCACAACTTCGGGCACCAAACAGGAACGGTGGGAATCCTACCATCCGGAAATCCCCGATGCGATCAACGGGATTGCTCATTCCCGTCAGGATCGCCGGCCCCGCGGGTCGTGGCCCGCGCCATGCGACGACGAGGATCATCAAGGCCGCCGCGGAACCGATGGCTTTGCCTGTTCGATTCGCGGCGGCTAACATGCTCGCCTGCGGTCCGCAGACTGTTCTGCCGCCGACATCGAAGACACCTCCACACGAACAGCAGATTCCGATGGCCGACTACACCAAATACGATCCGCGCATGGATTCGCTCGTGATGGAATCCGTCACCCACTGGGATCCCTCCGTGGGGAAGCTGTCCGACGAAGACAAGGCGCTTCTCGCGCGGACCGTGCATCAGTCGCCCGAGAAGGCGGCGAAGGTCGCCTACAATCGCTCGCACACCGGCTTCACCCGCGAGATCACGGTCACCGTGGAAGACATCGCCCGGATCTATGACGAGCAAACCGCCGGACACGCTTGAACCGGAGACGCTGTCCGAGACGCCACCGTCGCGAGGGGGTCGGGCACCGCAAAACTCGGATATACCTCACGCGGCCGAAGGTGAGTCGTTTAACCGCGTGGGCATCGCCCCGCGCGTGAGCGGTGGTTCACGCTCAAAACACGCGGGGCGATGCCCACGCGGTTAAACGAGGAAGCGACCGCGGCAGGGCCGCTGCGCGCGATCAATCGCGTGAATTGCAGTTGTGGGGCCACTTTCTATAATCCGCAGGCGTTCCTTCACCGGCCCCGTGCCGGGAAGGGATCAGGACTTGAGATGGCGATCGCGATCCAGACTTGCCCGAGTTTCCGTGCGGCCCGTTCAGCCGCCGGGGAATCTCGGGCATTCCCTTGAAGGATTCGATCAACGGCGGCATCGACTGCATGGAGTTCGCAAGATGGATACGGGAAGCGCCCGGCCAACGGCCGGGCTGATTGATTGGGTCGGGCTCCGCTGGTTCTTTCGCTTGTTGTCGTCGTCGATCGGTCAGAAGTTCGTGATGGGAATCACGGGCCTGTTGCTGTGCGGCTTCCTCGCCGCGCACCTGGCCGGAAACCTGCTGCTGTTCGCCGGGAAAGACCTGTTCAACGAATATGCCAAAAAGCTGGACGAGCAGTGGGAGCTGTTGGCCGTGGCTGAGACAGGACTATTGATCCTGTTTCTTACCCACATCTATCTCGCCTTTGCCACCACGATCGGCAACGCCCGCGCCCGCGACGAACAGTACGCGGTCAAGCAACCGAAGGTGCCCGGCCGGATCATCGGAGCCAACACGTGGATGTTCGCCTCCGGGGCCGTGGTCTTGGGCTTTGTGCTTTTGCATCTGGTTGATCTGCGGCTGGCAATGGAGGGCGGCCTGAACCTGCGCGGGCTGGATTACAAGGACAAGACTCCGTTCGACTCCACGGTGATGGTCCTGAGCAACCCCGTCAGCCGCGTCGTCTACACGATCGGGGCGATCATCCTGGGGATTCATCTGTCGCACGGTTTTTCCAGTGCGTTCCAATCGCTGGGTCTGAACCATCCGAAGTACATGCCGCTGATCACACTGGTCGGGCGGATCTTTGCCATTGTCATCGCGGTCGGGTTTGCCAGCCTTGCGATACTTGTCCCCGAGATCTGGCGTTCGTGATTTTCGACCCGCTCGATTCGTGTTTGCGTTCGCGATTCGCCCAAGGAACTTTGCAACATGGTGACTGTCGCTGAAACCCCACTCGATGGACGATGCCCGACGGGCGACATCGCGACCCGGTGGGACCGCCACAAATTCGAACTGAAGCTCGTCGCGCCGCACAACAAGCGGAAGCACACGATCATCGTCGTCGGGACCGGACTGGCGGGAGGCTCCGCCGCCGCGTCGCTTGCCGAGTTGGGATACAACGTCCTGTCGTTCTGCATCCAAGACTCACCGCGCCGCGCCCACAGCATCGCCGCTCAAGGTGGCATCAACGCCGCGAAGAACTACACGAACGACGGCGACTCGGTGCGACGGCTGTTCTATGACACCGTCAAAGGGGGCGAGTGGCGGGCGCGCGAGAGCAATGTCTACCGGCTCGCGACCCTCAGCACGTCGATCATCGACCAGTGCGTCGCGCAGGGAGTGCCGTTCGCCCGCGAATACGGCGGCTCGCTGGCCAACCGTTCGTTCGGAGGGGCACAGGTTTCACGCACCTTTTACTGCGCCGGTCAAACCGGGCAGCAACTGTTGCTCGGTGCCTATCAGGCCCTGATGCGGCAGGTCCATGCCGGGCGAATCAAGGTCTTCGCGCGACGCGAGATGCTCGACGTCGTCGTCGTCGACGGAGTCGCCCGCGGCATCGTGACCCGCGATTTGGTGACGGGCAAGTTCGAGACCTTCTCCGGCGACGCGGTCGTCCTCTGCACGGGCGGCTACGGCAACGCCTATTACCTCTCGACGATGGCCAAGACCTGCAACGTGACGGCCGCGTGGCGTGCTCACAAGCGCGGCGCTTACTTCGCCAATCCGTGCTACACGCAGATTCATCCGACGTGCATTCCGGTCAGCGGCGACTATCAGTCGAAACTGACACTGATGAGCGAAAGCCTGCGCAACGACGGTCGCGTCTGGGTGCCGCTGACGAAGGGCGATGCCCGCTCACCCGATCAGATTCCCGAGGCCGAGCGGG